>NZ_JAGQCP010000072.1:0-9156 GCF_024346255.1 Cyanobium sp. BA5m-10
CAAGCTGGACAAGACCAGCGATCAGCTCCAAGATCAACCAACAGCTGCAATTGCTGCAGCTGCCTGATCACTGATCTCCGATCAGATCACAGGCCTCGGGATTTACACCACTCCAAGGGACGCAACCCCCCTGACTCGCTGTTGTCCAATAGGTCTGTCCGTGATTTGCACGGCTTGCACGGTTTATGTGCACGGTTTGCACGGTTTATTCAGCGGCTGCAAATGCCGCGGAACCCCGACCAGGCGGAAGCGGGTAGAGCAAGAAAGGCCGCTGCTCTGGAGTGTTTCCTGCTCTCTTTTGCTCCCCTGCCCGCTATTCCTGCCACCAAGCCAGCACCCCAATAAAAGGGGGCCGATGGCCCCCCTGATGGGCTCAGCAGACTGAGACGGTGACGCCGGGTAGGCCCTGGAACTTGCGGGCAAAGGCAAATGCTTTTTCAGCAGGAATTAACCGCATCTTCTTGACCGGCTTACCGCGCCTCCCGAAGTGCTCAACGGTGCAGGGCACAGCGCCACTCTTTTTGATACCGGGCGCATAGCGATGGACGATTAGCAGGCGGATATTGCAGACGGGGCCTTGTGGAGCTGCCATGGGAATTTTGGCGAGGAACCCCCAGGTGACGCCCCACGGCGCAGCAGCAGGCAAGGGTGGCGTAGCCACTTGCGTAGCCCTTTCCGTCTGCGAGCAAGTGAGGGCAACCTGCAAGGGGTGCTCGACCAATTACCAGCAGTGACCAACCCCAAAGGTGCTGGTTCTTTCCGCCTGCTGGTTGCTACGGCCAGGATCAACCAAGCAAGGGGGGGCTGAGTGCTGCCTCTACGCAGTAGGGGCGCGGTGAGAACACCTCAAGGGATGCGGTGCTCCGGCCAGGCAAGAAAAAGCACTTGCATTTCAGGCATCTGGTATCAGCCACGCATGAGTGCCCAGTAGGGGAAGGGGCCAGAGGCCCCATGAAACCGGCCTAGCCGGCTGGAGCTTCTGGCTCCGGGCAGATCAGATCCACCGCCTGCCGGGCTGCGCTGATCACCTGCAGCAACACCTTGGGGGATTGGCGCAGCACTGATATCCAGCTGTGGAGATAGGCGGCGTGATTAGAGAGCTCACAGCCGATCTGCAGCCGCTGCCCCAGCAGAACGCTGCCCAGCTCGGCCACAAGCTCTTCTCGGGCATAGCGGCTGGAGCCAAAGGAGCCGGATTGATCCCGCTTAAGCCGCGACTCGTGGCCGGTGGAATGAATGGCCTCGTGGCCCCAGGTGGCATAGAGAGCTGCGGCCCCGTGGAAGCTCTCGCGCAGCGGCAGCTGGATGCGATCGGAGCTGGTGGAATAAAAGGCCCGCTCACCGCCCCAGCTGGCTGGCACTGGCCAAGCAGAGAGAACGTGCTCGGCGCGGGCGATCGGCTCAATCTCTGGCCGGGCTTCTGTGGCTCGCCTCTTTGGGGATGGCATCCGTGCGGCGATCAAGCCAGCCAAGCCATCGCCCTCGAGATCGCAGGCATTGAATACCGGCACTGGCCGGTAACTAGCCCAGCTGTGGAGCACCTTCTCGCCATTAGACGCCTCCTTCTCGCTGGAGTGCAGCTGCGGCCGCAGGATGCGGACGGACTTTGAGCCTTTGCGGGGGAAGATGCCCAACTTCTTGGCCTCCCCAAAGCCACACCAGAAGGGCAGCTCGGCGCCACGCATGGCCATGCCGAGCTCCAAAAGGATTGGATTGCTGCCGCGGTAGACACGGCCTGTGAGCAGATTGATGTGAACACCGCCGGTGGGGCAATCCCAGGGCTTGCGCCATGGCGTGCTGCCAGCTTCTAGGAGCTCGATGAGATCACGAACCAGCGCTTCTTCTGGCGAAGGACCTGAGCTCTTGCTGCGTGATTTTGGTGATGCGGCCATTGGATAGGGCGCAAAGGACTTGAAGTGATCGCGCTGGTGAGAGCAAGGGCGGCGTTAGCCGCTCGCATAGCCCTTGCGCCACCTGCGCACACTGAAGTTCCCTGCGCGTACCAAACCCTTCCCCTACAGGCTCAGTCGCACCGCCAGGTGCGCTCTGTAAATCAGCACCGCTAGGTCCACTTGGCGGCGAAAGAGATAAAGCAGGCCGCCGATATGGCGGCCTGCAGGAACTCAGATAAGTGCCACCTCCCCAGGGAGCAGAACACGGCGCTTCTGAGCAGCTGCCAAGACTTCTTGGCGATAGAGCTCTTCTCCAGCAGCGCTAAGGGCTGAATCGATGGCATCGATTCGTGCCAAGCACTGAGCGATGGCAGGCAGAACTTCCTCTTCTAGGAGGGTGATTTCCTCTTCTCCATAGGGCTGCTCGCTCCAGGTGCGGCGCAGCGGCAGATCACGGCGCAGCAGCTGCTCGATAGAGCGCGAGGCGCGATCAAGCAGCAGGAAGGGATCTTCTTCTGGCCGGCAGAACTTGGACTGGGCAGCTAGTGATGCCATGGGATTCGGCGCCAGGTGTGGCGCAGCGATGGGACCGATCCCAGAGGCGTACTGACGCAGGAAGGAAGCACAATGGAGAGGACCCGGAGTAAGCCCCACCGGAAGCCGACCCAGCTAGGGCGAGCCTTCTCCGCAGGTCAGGTCAAGGCGGCACAGATCAGATCTTGCGCAAGCGCGGCTTATTGAGGTGATGCACCGCATGCACGACCACGCCAAACAGCCCTGAGCGATCAAAGACCTCTAGGTCCAAAGGAATTGCTGCCTCTCCTGGCCGCACCGGCTCAAGTAACCACTGCTCCCCCTGACGCAACAGAGGCCGCATCAAGAAGCTGCCCTGGTGGGCAACGACGACGACATGGCCGGAGCAGGGTTCAACGCTGCGGTCGATCACCATCAGGTCGCCGTCCTTGATCCCGTGCTGGCGCATGCCATTGCCACTGGCCCGCATGTAAAAGGTGCAAACCGGGTTGGGAATCAGGGCGGATTGGAGATCCAAGCCCTCACCCAACGAGCCCGGGCAGAAGGGCACAGGCTCGCCAATAGGCAGGTCGGCCAAGATCAAACCAGCGGCGGCAGCAGTACAGCTGTTCTACTCCTGGCGAGGTGGGCTGGCTTGGGTTGGACTGGCTCAGCTGCCTGCTTCTGGCCAGGGAACAAGCTTCATATCCCCCACCTTGTTCCAGGTTTTGCATTTGGGATCAGCCAGCCGGTAGAGGGCGTTGCCGTCTGGTCCGCTCTTAGTGACGACTAGGACCGGTGCACCAGGCCAGCCGATCCGCCAAAGCTGCTCATCACCTGCCAACACAATCAAATCGCCGGTGGCGGGGTGCTTGAGGTCTGGGGCCATCGCAGCACCGTAGAAAGCCACTGGCGATTCGTTGCTAGTGCGGCAGAGCAATCGGTAGGGGCGCGCACGGATCAGGTGCGTCTGGCTCCGCGCCAGGCGGCTGGGCACTAGGCCACCAGCTGCTGGCGCAGAGCCTCAAGAGCCTTCTTCTGGGCCCGCTGCACCGACATGGCGCTGATTTGCTGCTGCTCTGCCGCCTGCCGGAGTGAGAGGCCCTCAAGGACAGTGAGCCGCAGGGCTGTGGCTTGAGCTGCAGGCAGCTGATCTACTAGCTGCTCCAGCGCCAGATCATCAGCGGGCCCGGCTGCTTCTTGCTCTGGGGCCGCCAGCTGATCGAGCAGGCACTGCTCGCCAGCGGCGTGGCCATCAAGGCTGATGTGACCCAGGGGGCACTGACCCTGCTCATGCAGCCGGCGTGGGATACGCACCAGCCGCACCCGATCGCGCAGGTGATGCTGCAGGGCACCTGAGATGCAGCGGCGCAGATAGGGCTCAGCTGGCTCACCTGCTTTGCAGCGCAGGACAGAGTGGAGCAGGGCTTCTCTAGCTACTTGGATCAGATCCTCCCGCTCGACCAAAGGGAAGAAGCGGCGGGCTACAGCTGAGGCAACGGCATCAGCCAGGGAGAGGTGCTGGAGCACTAGGGCATCGCGGGCACGGAGAGCAGAGCGGGAAAGGGGGGCAGCCATCTGGGGACGGCAGAGAACCCCACCCCCAACGGCCAGCCGCAGGGATGTGACAAGGACGCCCCAACGGGGCGCATGGCTAGATCCTTGACGCAGCGCGAGGACTGGACGAGGGATTTAGGTGGGTGTTTGACGGCCCGGTGGCAACCTTTTCGTTCCACACCAATGAGCAGCAGGGATATCCACCGCTATCCATGCACTGTTCGAAGATCTCTTGTGATCCGGCCCCATTAGTGGCAGTTCTGGCCGGGCCCCGCAGCCCGTTAGCCATCAGGAAGGCACCATCGCCTCCGCTTAAGACTTTGTCGGTGACTCGTGCTGCTCTTCTTGGCGATAAGCGAGCAGATCGCGAAGCGGATGAGCCAGATGGATCAACTGCCTGCCCCAGCACACATTGGCCGATTAGCAAGTCATCGCCACAGGCAGAGAAGTCCGGCCCGCAGTAAGTATAAATAAAAACCTGGGTGTGATTAGAACGGAAAGCGTGGCAAGAGTCGACTAACGCAAGGATATACATTTGGGATGGGCAACATAAAGAATCTGCGGCCGTCCCCCGATGTCTCGTGTCTAATCTGCCAACTTCATATCGCGCGGATGGCTCTGATCCTTTTCGCCACTCCTCTGCTTGAGAGGATTTGGGTAATTCTCTGAAACCTTGAGAGTCGTTAAGGGGAGGGGGGTATGAGCGCTAGTTGCTCACTGCACCTATCTGCTAGCTTGTTTACGTTTCAGCAAATTACTTGGGTCCAAGTGGGGCAAATTTAGCCCTAAGCTTTGATAGTATTAGACAATACATAGACTGGGCCTGCACTGTCACACGTGGCTTAGTCGGTTGTGGGCAGGCCCAAATAATAGTCGAGCCATTCACAGCCAATGAAGTGCAAACCACAGCTGCAGATTACACAAGTTACTGCCAATGCAGTAGCCGAGGCACCCTGAAAAGATCATTTCTCATCATTAATTAAATTATTGCAGCCTCAATAACGCCTTCAAACGTGCTTTCAACCTCTCTGCCAACAATAAGCGTGTCGATGTAACCTTGATTAAGTAAGTCGACAAGTCTTCGCAAGTCTGATTTGCGAGCCTCCCACTGATCCCGGCCATCAACGCAAACAATATGAACTACTTTGCATCTAGCCTTAGACTCATACTCCCTGATTTCCATGCCGACTAAATGGCATTCGTAAACAGCATCGCTCATTTTACTTCCGCCAGCCTTACCCTTTCCTCCACCCCAGTATTCCTTGTTCTCCCAAATAACCTTAGGATTGAAAAGGCCTGGAATTGCTCCATCTACTCTACGCGCTGAAATATGCAGATGACTGCCAATAGACATTACTACGCGGTCTTGCGGATTAACATTAGCGCATAGACCATTCCTAAGTGCGACCGTCTGAGCTATGTGCGATATAGCAGAATCAAGCGACTTACTTGACTGGGCGTGGTCCGTGCTCTGTGTCCTTGTCACTCCAGCTTCAATACCCAAGGTATCGCAAAACTTCAGCGCATCATCTTCTGTTCTTAATAGCATCATACAGTTGCGTAACTGATCTTCAGACTGCTCTACATAACCAGCCAGAAGATCACCTATTTCAGGAGGCAATCCAATCTCAGCCTCTCCAATGGACATTGCATTACGCTCTACAATTGATTCAAAGAGAGCCTTCTGAATCTTACTGGATCTGCCAAGAGAACGGTAATATCTTACAATAGACCATAACGGGTGATCAATTCGAAGATTCGAGTAATCATGAAGTGGCTTCATGGAGCAAGGCAGGTCTGGTAGAGACTAGCAAGATGCGCAACCCTGATCAAGGTCTCGATGGTGCTCAACACTGAAGAGTCTGATGCAAAACCATATACATTTCCGCTTACTACTGATGCCTCAAGACTGATCATCTTGCGCATCATGCTCTCGCAGTGCTCATCAATGTCAGAACATATTTAATTTCTATTAAGCTGTTCATAAGCGATTGCCATGGTACCAGTCCCGCTAAGGGAGCCGAGGAGAGCGCCGCCAACAAAGGAATACATCTTGAATAGTCCCCTGGATATTGCTATATTATATACTGCGCTATGAAAGGGGACTTTTTCGGAAACGATCTCAACGTGCCAAATTCGCTGCGAATAATCTCTATTGTTCCAAGCCAAGCCTGCCGGAATCTCGCAGCCGTCGCTGTATCGACCTCCTGCCGGGCCTCTAGAATATCCATATCCACTCCCAGTAGGCATTATTAAATATAGGTACATGATCTCAAAGTGATCCCCTAAAGTTTCGTGTAAAGCCGTTATTCCAGATAAACCTTTCAAGCAAGTAGAGGCCCGAATCTTGAGCCACTCGCATCATGCTGCATCCCAGTGGCTCCCCAATAAGCATCAAGCTGCTAGATAGTCACCGATACTTATGTTAATAGATTCGCTATGTTCAGAGTGAACACTCCCCCAAGTATCAGGGTTCTAAATGGCATGATGGATAGACCATGGAAATTCCAACAAATTCATTGTACTCAAACTTTTGCACTTTTTCGAAATTGGTGGAGAAATAGCCGGGCATGTGCAGATAAAATCGACGATTGCCTCGGTGGCCTCAAAAAAGCAGCAATTGCCTGCTATTATTAGTACGTGAGTACTCACCGCGGCTCCCACGGGGCCTGGTCCTACCCCATGAAGTCACTTTCCAGTCCCGCGCAGCTTTTATTTCCTGGCATTGAAACCCCGCGATCCTCCCCTTTCCTCAAGTGGGCAGGAGGGAAAGGGGCGCTTCTAAAAGACTTGCGCCCACTTGTTCCGGCTGGCTGCTCTGTATTTTTTGAGCCGTTTGTTGGTGGCGGCTCATTTATGTTTGAATTTAGCGAAGGCCGAGAGTATCATATGTATGATGCTAATAATTGGCTCATAGATACTTACACTGCTGTTGCAAAAAACTGGGAGTATGTAGCTGAAATCATTGACACGATGCCATGCAGCCGAGATCACTTTTTAAAAGTAAGAGCTGTGCACCCAGACTCGGTTGAATCTATTTACGAGAAAGCCGCAAATCTTATCTATCTGAATAAAACTTGTTTTCGTGGGCTTTTTAGGGTAAACAAAAAAGGCTTCTTCAATGTTCCTTACGGAAACTATGATCGAAGAGTGTACGACCCAGAGTTGCTCAAGGCATGCTCTGTGGCCCTTGGTAAGATTCATACGATCTCGTGTCAAGACTATAGAAGAAGCCTTGCCAGCGTCAAGCCTGGCTCATTCGTCTATCTTGATCCACCGTATTTCAAAGCCGGTGGCTATTCGGACTTCAACCGATACACTGCCTCCAAGTTTGAGCTAGGAGACCAGATTGAGCTTGCCGCCATTTGCAATGAACTTTCTGAGCGAGGAGTTAAATGGCTGCTCTCGAACTCAGACACTACTACAATCAAATGTCTTTACAGTGGCTATAGGGTTGTAGAAGTCGACGCCAGGAGAGAAATTAATTTATCCAGCCAAAACCGTGACATTAAAGAGCTTGTGATTATGAACTATAACCCTCATGACTAGAGCAGGGTGTCTCTATAGAGGACTAGAAGCCGTCTCTTCCATGTCTTCTTCCTAAAGGCTGGGCTCATTCAATAGTACAAGAATGTGAGTGACAACTGTTTCTTCTTAATGTAAGCTCTCGGGTCGTACTTGCTCCCGATTGTGACACAGATCACGCCTGAATCGATCCGTGCCAGCAAGGCGAACTTGCCGCCTATCGGCTCAGTGATCACAAAACTGCGCCGCCAAGCCCCTTACATCCAGCAGGAGCAGCACCGCTACCGCTCGCCGCGGGGCTTCCAGCACTGGGCCAATCACCTGGCCTTTGCAGCAATGATTGAGGCGAGCCTGCAGCCATGGTTGAGCTTGGAGATTCGATCAGCTTCTGGGCTGCTATTCCCTGCCGCTGGGCACGGCTTGTGGAGGCGCCGCCCCGTTTCCTGGCGCTGGAGCACGCAGAAGCGTTCCGCCGCACCCCTTCGCCCCACCTCGATGAGGAGCTGCCGCAGGTGCTGCCCTGCATCCGGTTGATGCTCCCCGATGGTGCCCTATTCACAGAAAACGGGGTGCCCAAACCCGGTGGTGATCGTTGCGGACCTGCGGGTGATGGCTAACTGGCTTCCGCCTATGGCCTGGCACACCGTCCTGCATGGCGAGAAACGCCAGGGCCGTCGGATGCAGTGGTTCCAGCCGGTGTATGTGGGGCTGGGCTGAGCTGGTTTGCACCTGGGGCGATCACTCTTGCGCCTGAGAAAACCCGGCGGGGAAACCGCCGGGCCAGTGCCTCACAGCACCTGCACCCGGGCATGAGAACCGAGCACCCGCTGCTGATTGGCAGCAAGGACCATGGCCTCCTCCCGGGGCAAGTAGTGCGGCTGGGAGCTGATGTGCCCTTCTCGATCGAGGAACAGCACCCGCAGCAGCTGACCTGCGGCATCAAGGAGCTGCACTGAAATGATGCGGATTGGGCAGGTGCTGCTGAGAGGAGTGGCGGCCATGGTTGAGCTGGCGAACGACACCGCCGTCTGGCCCCGGTGTGATCAGCAGCGCGCAAGGGTCGCGCAGCGACTCGCGTTAGCCCTTGCGCGCTGCGGGCACCGGGGCAGACCGGGTGGGGTGATCGCCAGTGCCCATGGCCTGCCGCAACCAAGCAACAGCCGCGGGCAGCATCAGGCGGCCCAGTCCACCAGTGGCAGCCCCTCGATCCGGCTGAACTCACTGACGTTGTGGCTCACGACAGTGGCGCCGATGGCCAGAGCGTGACAGGCGATCCAGAGATCGTTGGCGCCGATCGGTGTGGCTTTGCGCTTCAGGGCGGTGGCCTGAATGGCGTAGTGCTCGCAGATCCCTGCGCCCTGGGGATAGAGCACCGGCACTAGCCGCCTCAGGGCCTCCAGCTGCTGCAAGGTGGCCTCCCGCCGCTGGCTGCCCTCTGCTCCGCGCAACAGCTCGGCCCAGGTGATGAATGACATGGCGATGCTCTCCTCGTCGCTGAGGGCATCAATGCGCTCGGCCACCTGGGGCGGACGGTTTTTGCTGAGGTAGATGAGGATGTTGGTGTCGAGCAGGTAGATCACAAGGCCTCTCGGTCCTGCACCGGCAACTTGTCTGCCTGCTGTTGCTCCAGCACCTCCACAAAGTCGGCGTCAAATCCACTGAGCGTCTG
>NZ_JAGQCP010000073.1:0-8633 GCF_024346255.1 Cyanobium sp. BA5m-10
AGCTGGGCTAGATCCACCAGGCCATCGGGCTGGATGGGCACCAGGCTCACCGGAAACCCATGGCGGCCCAGATAGGCCAGAGGGTCGAGCACGGCCCGGTGTTCGCTCACCAGGCTCACCAGTCGCCGCCGGGGGTTGCCAGCTGCCAGGGCCGCTTCGCATACCCCCTTGAGAGCCAGGTTGTTGGCTTCGGTGGCGCCGCTGGTGAAGATCACGGTTTCGGCGCTGCTGCCCAACACACGGGCCAGCTGGCCCCGGGCCCGCTCCACGGCGGCGGCAGCTTCCAGGGCCGGGCGATAAAGGCGGTTGGCTGGATTGGCGCAGTGCTCGCTCCACCAGGGCGCCATCGCTGCCACCACCGCCGGATCGCAGGGAGTGGTGGCGTGGTGGTCGAGGTAGGCGAGCATGGGGTGCTTGCAGGCTTCCATGTTGCCAACCAGAACCCTATTGCTGGTGGCCCTTGCAGCAGCGCTGGCGCCACCCAGCTGGGCGGAGGGCGGCGGGGTGCGGCCAGAGGATGCCCGGCCGCCAGGACTGCTGCTGCTGCAGGAGCGCCCCGGCCTGGGCGGCAAGCAGGCGATTGGTATTTACGGGGCTGTAGCCGATGCCAAGACCCCCGGCCTGTGGCGCATCAAGCTTTGGGATGAGCAGCCCAACGACGTCAAGGTGCGCAGCGAAACCATCCGCTGCACCCCTTCGGCGCCGATGCGGGTTACTAGCGATGGCCCCAACCTCTACATCCGCGAGCTGAACCCGGGCGGAGCGATAACGACCGCCAATCGCATCGACCACCTGGTGTGGTGGGCCACCTGCTTCCCCGAGCAAGCCGGCAAGGATCCAGCTGGCCTGGGCCCCCTGGCCCGCCAGCTCGGCTACAGCGGCAGCCTGCGGGAATCCGAGCAGATCGTGCCTGGACGCTCCCGCTGAGCGCCTGCAGACTGATTCATGCCGACTGGATACCTGCAGAGTGGCCGCCATGAACCCAGATATGACTCCGGCCCAGGAACCTGAAGCGACGCCCGTGCGCTTGCTGCTGGTCGACGATGAACCCGGCCTGCGCACGGCGGTAAAGGCCTATCTGGAAGATGAGGGCTTTGCGGTGACCACCGCCAACGACGGTGAGGAGGGCTGGGCCGTGGCCCAGGAGATGCTGCCCGACGTCATCCTCAGCGACGTGATGATGCCGCGCCTCGATGGCTACGGCCTGCTCCAGAAGTTGCGGGCCGACGAGCGGCTGGGAGGCACGCCGGTGATCTTTCTCACCGCCAAGGGCATGACTGCTGATCGCGTCACCGGCTTCCAGGCCGGCTGCGACGACTACATCCCCAAACCTTTTGATCCTGACGAGCTGGTGGCCCGGGTCCACAACGTCGTCAAGCGCCAGCAGCGGCTGCTGGCGGAGGCGGCCCGCTTCGCCGATGCCGACATTGGCCAGCTGTCCAAGCAGATCACCGAGATTCGCTCCCTGCTCGCCACGGGCAGTGCCAAGAAGCCAGCCAGCGCGCCCGAGCATGTGTTCACGCCTCGGGAGGCCAGCGTGTTGCAGCTGGTGGCCGAGGGGATGATGAATAAGGAAATCGCCCGGCGGCTGGAAACCTCGATCCGCAACGTCGAGAAGTACGTCAGTCGGCTGTTCATCAAAACCGGCACCGCCAGCCGTACCGAACTGGTGCGCTATGCGCTCGAGCACGGGCTTGTTGACTGAAACAGTCTTGTTGACTGAAACAGGCTGGCTGGCGCCTGCCCTCAATGGCGGCTTCGCCTATAGGGATCGCATCGCCCCCAGGTCCGCCGGCCGGAGCGTCAGCGCTTTTTATGCCGGTTGCTATAGCCATTCAACGCCTACCGATTGGCTGCAGCGCCTCGCCGCCGGGGAGATCTCCAGGAACGGCCAGCAGCTCCAGGCCGATGGGGCCCTCGCAGCCGGAGATCGGCTGATCTGGCATCGGCCCCCCTGGCAGGAGGCGGCCGTGCCGGTGTTGCCCAGCCCCCTGTTCGACAACGGCGACCTGCTGGTGTTCAACAAGCCCAGCGGCCTGCCGGTGCTGCCGGCCGGTGGCTTCCTGGAGCACACCTTGCTGGCCCAGCTCCAGGACCGCTGGCCCGAGGCCCGGCCCGTGCACCGCCTGGGACGCTTCACCTCGGGCCTGCTGGTATGTGCTCGCAGCTCCACCAGCCGAGCCTGGCTAAGCGCCCTGCTGCGGGAGAGCACGGCGCAATGCCGCTGCACCAAGACCTACCGGGCCCTGCTCCAGCCCCCGGTCCCCGAGTCCCCTTTGCTGGCGCTGGAGCCCGACCAACAGCTCAGCCTCACCACGCCGATTGGTCGCTGTCCCCATACCCGGCTGGGCACCATATGGGCCGCGGCTCCGGCGGATCCGGTTGCCCTGCCGGCCCGAAGCGAATTGCGTCTGCTGGAGCGAGGCGAGCGGGCCTGGTTGGTGGAGGTCACGATCGCTACGGGGCGGCCCCACCAGATCCGCATCCACACCGCCGCCGCCGGGGCGCCCCTGCTGGGCGATCCGCTCTACGTCCCGGGCGGGTTGGCCGCCGAGCAGGCCCTGCCGGGGGATGGTGGTTACCACCTGCACGCCCACCGGCTGCGGTTGGTCTGCCCCGATGGCGACCTGCTTGCGCTGGAGGCGCCGTTGCCCGAGGCCCTGCGCGGAGCTGCTGATGGCTGAAGTTCAAGCTCCGGGCCTGCACCTGCGCCACTGGCCGGCCTGGCTGGCGCCCAGCGCCGCGGCTGAGCTGCTGGAGCGCCTGCAGCTCGAGGTGCCCTGGAAGCAGGAGGCGATCACGATTTACGGCCGCCGCCACCTGCTGCCGCGGCTCACCTGCTGGATGGCCGATCCCGGCTGCGGCTACAGCTACAGCGGCCTGGCCAACGCGATTGAGCCCTGGTCGCCGGCTGCCGCCGAGCTGCGCGAGGCCCTGCAGGTGCTCACGGGCTGGCGCTTCAACTCCCTGTTGCTCAATCGCTACCGCGACGGCCGCGACGCCATGGGCTGGCATGCGGACGATGAACCCGAGCTCGAGCCCGCCGCACCGATCGCCTCCCTCAGCCTTGGAGCCCCCCGCGACTTCCGCCTGCGGCCCCAGCCGAGCCCGCGCAATCGCGCCGCTGTCGCCTCCGGTGCCTGCCAGTTGCCTGCTGGTTTTGGCGATTGCACTCCGTTCAACATTCCATTGCAAAACGGCGATTTGCTGTTGATGGAGCCCCCCACCCAGCTGTGGTGGCAGCACGCCCTGCCGCGCCGGCTGCGGCTGCAGCAGCAGCGCCTCAACCTGACGTTTCGGGTGGTGCGGGCCCTTACCTAGGGCTGTTCAGCCTCGCTCGAAGGCGATCAGGTATCCAGCGCTTGGATCAGCGCTTCCAGATTGGTGCCAACTTGATTGGCCACGTCCTTGAGGATCTGCCGGAGTGTGCCCACACGCAAGGGTTTAAGGGCAGGAATGGTGAGGTGTTGCTGCCCGTTCGGCAGCACGCGAGTGAGTCGCATGTGGCTGCCACTTTGTCGGGTCACGGCATAGCCAAATCGGGCTAACCGCCTCGCTAGTTCTGCTCCGTCGAGATCACGGGGGATCTTCAAAGGGCCAGCAGTTCCTGGCGCACGTGATGAAGCCGTATCAACGGGGGCGCATCACCTTCCTCAAAGTGGCAGTGCACGGCATCACGAATCTCTTGATGCAGCTGCTCCAAATCCTCCGCCTCTGTGTGAATCGAACTGCCAACGGCGTTGGCTCGGAATGACCCGTCCTCGGCTTCTTCCACGACAAAAAGAATTTCGTTCATCGTGCTTTTGCCCGGGGCCCTTCTGCCAAGGAAGAGTCTGGCATCGAATCAGGGGGCTGGTTGGTCTGCGGGATTGCCCGCTTTGCGGGGTCAGTCCCGCTCGAAGGCGATCAGCCTTGAGAAGTAAAAGGGCGCCTTGTTGAGGCTGCGGCGCATGGGCTTGAAGCCGGCTTTGGCCGCGGCGGCCACGATGCCCGCCTCGCGCAGGGTGTAGGCCCGGGTGGTCTTGCTGGGGCCGGGGAACAGCTGGCCGATGCCCTTGAGCAGGGCTAGCAGCGGCGTGTAGGGGGCGAAGCTCACGATCAGGTGCCGCTCCGCCATCGAGGCCAGGTGGCGCACCATCTCCTCGGCCGGGGCTTGGGGGTAGTGGATGAACACATCCAGGCAGATCACCGTGTCGTAGCGGCCCTCCAGGCTCTCGAGATCGGAGGCCAGGAAGCTGATCTGGCCGGGCTTGACGCCCAGCTCACCAGCGCGGCGCTCCGCTTCTTGCACCATCGCGGCGGAGAGGTCGGAGGCGGCGATTGAGCCCGCACCCAGCTGGGCTAAAGGCAGGGTCAGGCTGCCTACGCCGCAGCCGGCATCACAGAAGCTGCGCTGCTCAAGGTTGCCCTGCTCCTGCAGCCAGGCCAGCACGTTGTCCACCGTCTTCTGGTGGCCGATGCGGATGTTGCGCTGCACCCGGTTGACGTCGTCGCTGTCGCTGTAGATGCGATTCCAGCGCTCGAAGCCGGTGGTTTCGAAGTAGCCCTTCACCTCGAGTTTTTCGGCGGCTGTTTTGGCTGCGGTGGGCATCGAGCGCGGCACAGGGCCTAGAAGTGGATTGGATCTTAGGGAGCGGCTCCTGCTAGAGCCCATGATCCCGCGTCGTGTATACACTGAAATTGTGCTGTCTACACGGCTTGGCCATGGCGCTGAACATTCGCAATCCAGAGGCAAGCAGGCTTGCCTCTGAGGTCGCTGCTCTCGCTGGAGAAAGCAAAACCGTCGCCGTGATCCTGGCCCTCGAGGAACGTCTGCAGCGGTTACGCCGCCAGCAGACGTTCCGTCCTGACGCCCAGGAGCTACTCGTCAGTCGTCTTGATCAGATCGCCCTGAGCTGTGCTGCCAGGCCGATGCGCGACCAGCGCACGGCAGAGCAGATCCTCGGCTACGACGCCCGTGGCCTGCCCTCCTGATGGTGATTGACACCTCTGCCGTGCTGGCAATCCTCCAGGACGAGCCCGAGCGCAGTGCTTTCAACACCGTGATTGCCGCCGCCAAGAGTTGCATGCTCTCGGCGGCGTCCCTTGTGGAGCTCTCCATCGTGCTCGAAGCGCGCTTAGGCCGTGACGGCCAGCGCGATCTGGATCTGTTCCTCAGCACGGCTCAGATCAACATCGTGGCTGTTGATCGCGATCAGGCCGAGCTTGCCCGCAGTGCCTTCAGCCGCTACGGCAAAGGCCGGCATCGTGCTGGCTTGAATTTCGGCGATTGCTTCTCATACGCCCTAGCGAAGGGAGCTGGAGTTCCCTTGCTGTTTAAGGGCAACGATTTCAGTGATACCGATCTTCAGTCGGCCTGGAACCCCGCTGCCAGCTGAGTCCGGCGGGCCCCTCCTGCCAGCGCAGGGTTTCCGCTAGGGGCATGCCCAGCAGCATTTGGTCGAGGCTGCGGTCATCGCCCAGCACCCGCCGGGGCAGCACGGTGGCCGCGGCGATGGCCCGGGCCGGCTCACCGGTCCACTGGGCCAGGCGCCGCACCCCCTCCAGCAGGGGCAGGGTGACGCCGGCCAGGGTGCCGTCTTCCAGCCGGCAGCTGCCGTCGGCCACGATCAGCAAGCGCTCATCCCAACGGTGCTGGCCTTCGCCGAGGCCGTAGGGGGCCAGGGCATCGCTCACCAGCACCACTTGCTCAGGTGCCAGCCGCTGCAGCAGCACCGCCATGGTGGGGGCCACGTGCACCCCATCGGCGATCAGGCCGATTGCCACATCCCCCCGCAGGGCGGCCGCCGCCACCGGCCCTGGCGCGCGCCGGTGCATGTCAGGCATGGCGTTGAAGGCGTGGGTCAGCATCGTCACCCCGGCAGCGAAGGCTGCCTGGGCCTGGGTCTCGCTGGCGGCGCTGTGGCCCAGGCTCACCACGATGCCCCGCTCGGCCAGGGCGGTGATCACGGCGCCAGCGCCCTCCAGTTCCGGGGCCAGGGTCACCAGATCGATGTCGCTTTCAAAGCCGTCAATGCGTTCCATCAGGGCGGCCAGGCTGGGGGCGGCCAGGTGCTGGGCGGGATGGGCGCCCCGGCGACTGGGCTCAAGGAAGGGACCCTCCAGGTGGGCGCCCAGTAGCTGGCAGCGGCCTGGTCGGTGGGCTGCCCGCGCCTCGGCCAGCACGGCCAGGGCTTGGCGCAGGGGTGGAACGCCGCAGGTCACCAGGGTGGGGCAGATCGCTTCGACACCATCGCGCCAGAGCAGCTCCAGCAGCGCTTCCAGCTGGGGAAGATCGGCCGGCGTGAGCTCCGGAAAAGCCAGGCCCAGTCCGCCGTTGATCTGCAGATCCACCCCGGCCGGGCTGAGCCAGTCGCCGTGCCAGTCGTCACCGGCGGCCCGGCTGCCGGCGGGCAAAGGCTCCACCAGGCTGATCAGATCGTCGTCGTCAAGGCCGATGCGCCAGCGCTGGTTGGCGCCATGGCTGCAGCGCTTGGCCTGGGGCAGTCGCACATTGCTGAGCCAGCGCATGGGCAGAAGGGCCGCCAGACGGGACAATGCCATTCTCCGCCTGCGCCTGCGTGGTTGCCATCCCCCCTTCCGATTCGCCCGCGGGCCCCGGTGTTCCCAGGGTCGCGGTGGTGATGGGCAGCGACTCAGACCTGCCCACGATGCAGCCGGCGGTGCAGGTGTTGGAGCAGTTTGGAGTGGCGGTAGAGGTGCGGGTGCTCTCTGCCCATCGCACTCCCCTGGAGATGGTGGAATTTGCCCAGATGGCCCGCGGGCGCGGCTTCAAGGTGATCGTGGCCGGCGCCGGCGGCGCCGCCCACCTGCCCGGCATGGTGGCCGCCCTCACCACCCTGCCGGTGATCGGTGTGCCGGTGCAAAGCCGGGCCCTATCGGGTGTGGATTCGCTCCATTCGATCGTCCAGATGCCCGCTGGTATTCCGGTGGCCACGGTGGCGATCGGTAATGGCCTCAACGCTGGCCTGCTGGCGGCGCAGATCCTTGCCACCGCTGATCCCCGCCTCGCCCAGGAGATCTCGGACTACCGCGATGGGTTGCACGGCCAGGTAACGGCCAAGGACTCCCGCCTGCAGCAGCTGGGCAGCCGGGCTTATCTGGAGCAGATGGGCTGATGCTGGAACGGCTCGTTCTGCCCCCCTGGCTCAAGGCCGGCCTGGCCCTGCCCTTGCTGGTGCTCAACCTCTGGGTGCTGCGCCAGCTGCTGTTGCCCCTGGCGCCCTTCCCGGCCCTGTTTGTGGCGGCCGCCCTGATCGCCTTCCTGCTGGATTTGCCCAGCCGCTGGCTGATGGGCCGCGGTCTGCCGCGCTGGCTTGCCTACGCCCTGGTGGTGGGGGTGAGTGTGGGCCTGATCGGCCTGGCCGCCGTCTGGCTGGTGCCGCGGCTGGTCGAGCAGTTGGGCGAGCTGATCACGGCCCTGCCGGGCTGGTTGGCCCAGGGGGAAACCCTGTTGCAGCAGCTGCAGGCCTGGGCGGTGGCGCGGGGTCTGCCCACCGATTTTGGCGACCTCAGCAGCGAGCTGCTCACCCGCACCAGCCAGCTGGCCCGCCAATTCAGCCAGCAGCTGCTCAGTCTGTTGGGCACCACCGTGGGCCTCACGGTCAACACCGTGATCGTGCTGGTGCTGGCGGTGTTTCTACTGCTGGGAGGGGAGGGCATCAGTTCCGGCCTGGCCCAGTGGCTTCCCCTACGGGCGCGCAGCCTGGTGGTCACGACCTTGAACCGCACCTTCCGCGGCTACTTCGCCGGCCAGGTGTTGCTGGCCCTGATTCTCAGCGTTGCCCAGATCGTGGTGTTCACCCTGCTGGGCATTCCCTATGGAGTGCTGTTTGCGGTGGCGATTGGCTTCACCACCCTGGTGCCCTATGCCAGTGCCCTCACGATCGTGGCGGTGAGCGTGCTGCTTGCCCTGGATGATCCCCGCACGGGCCTAGAAGTGCTGGCCGCAGCCATCAGCGTTGGTCAGGTGGTGGACCAGGTGATCCAGCCCCGGCTGATGGGCCGGATTGTGGGCCTGCAGCCGGCCTGGCTGCTGATCAGCCTGCCGTTGGGTGCGCGCCTGGGCAGCCTGCTGGGCCTGGGGGATCTGCTCGGCCTGGTGCTGGCGGTGCCGGTGGCCAGCTGCGCCAAAACCTTTCTTGATGCCTGGGGAGAGCAGCTGCGCTCCGGTGAGGTGCCGGTGTTCAGCTCCCCTGCGGGATCACGCCCTGAGCTGCCAGATAGCTGAGCACCACGGCCACCGACTCCTCCAGGTTTTGGCTGCCGGTGGGCACCCGCAGCTCGGGCTGCTCGGGGGCCTCATAGGGGCTGGAGATGCCCGTGAACTCCTTGATTTCGCCGGCCCGCGCCTTGGCATAAAGGCCCTTGGTGTCGCGCCCCTCGCACACCTCCAGATCGGCGGCGCAGTGGATTTCGATGAAGTCGCCGGGGTCCACCAGGGCGCGGGCCTTGTCGCGGTCGGCCTTGAAGGGCGACACGAAGGCGGTAAGCACCACCACCCCCGCATCCAGAAAAAGCTTGCTCACCTCGCCAATGCGGCGGATGTTTTCCTCGCGGGCAGCATCGGAGAAGCCCAGGTCCTTGCAGAGGCCGTGGCGGATGTTGTCTCCATCCAGCACGTAGCAGCTGAG
>NZ_JAGQCP010000074.1:0-8519 GCF_024346255.1 Cyanobium sp. BA5m-10
TGGCTTCGGCTTGAAGCTCCGCCTCATTTCAGAGGCGGGCCTGAGCTTCCCAACTCTGTCCGCTGGAATCACTGGCCTCGCACCTCAGGCGATGGCGTTCCAGCAGGCATGTCCCTTTGGCTAGCTGGGCCCGGGGCAAGGTGGGCGCTGGAGATCCGTCTAATTCCACGCTGGTGGCAACCGTGGTCACATCCAGCCGGATAGGCCATTGCGGTTTGCATTCGCCATCGGCGCCGCAGCGCATCGGCTTTTGACCGGGGGCGAGCACACCGGCGAAGACCAGGCTTCTGCTGCCGAATAGTTGGTTGGCAGAGGGCGTGATCAGGCGCACACTCAGCAGCCCCTCCATGTTTTGTTTAAGCCGCAACCGGACGCAGTTCTGCTTCTGTTCGCGCAGTAGCTGGGGTTGCCCCATCTGGCCGTGTCTCAGCGAGCAGCCCCTTAGCCCGATCTCCCAGCGCCCGAAGCCCCCTGCTTGGGCGGCGCTGGCCCAGGCCAGCAGCATCAGGCCCAGGCTGAACATCCGAGCCATGGGAGTGCTCAGTAGCCCGAGTCGGCCACGCAGCTGCCCTGGCAGCTGATGCCATTGCTGGCGGTGCGTCCGCAGTGTTGGCAAAGAACCGGGTCTGGGGGGAGCGCCGGTTCGGCTGCAGCATTGGGCAAGCTGGCGGTGCTGCCGGGGTTAAGGGCATCGGACATTTTGGGGAGTATCAGGGTTGGCAAGTAACTCCACGATGGCGCATCCAGTGGGGCAGCCCGGCATCGGCGTTGGCACTTGGGCCTGGGGAAATCAATTTCTTTGGGGCTACGACCCGAGCCAGGATCCGGTGCTTGAAGCCACCTTCCGGCGGGCTGTGGCCTGCGGCCTGCACACCTTTGATACCGCGGATTCCTACGGCACTGGCAGGTTTAACGGCCGCAGTGAGGCCCTTTTGGGCAGCTTTGCGGCGGCCCTACCGGCGACCCAGCGCGACCAGCTGCTGGTGGCTACCAAGCTCGCCCCCTTCCCCTGGCGACTGGGGCGCCGCGGCTATGAACGGGCTTTTGCGGCTTCGAAACGGCGCCTTGCCGGTCGAATTGATTTGGTGCAGTTGCACTGGAGCACGGCTCGCTACGCCCCCTGGCAGGAGGGGCCCCTGCTGGAGGGTCTGGCTGATCTGGTGCAGCAGGGGGAGGTGGCGGCCCTTGGCGTTTCAAATATGGGGCCCCGTCGCCTGCGGGCGGTGCACCGGCGCTTGACCGAGCGGGGGGTGCATCTCAGCAGCCTCCAGGTACAGCTATCGCTGCTGGCACCCGATCCGATCCAGCCGGGCGGCGTGGCGGAGGTCTGCCGTGAGCTGGGTATCCGTTTGATCGCCTACAGCCCCCTGGCCCTGGGGCTGCTGGCCAGATCAATGGCGGCTGGGCCTTTACCTAGGGGACCAAGGGGAGCTCTATTCCGCCGGCTAGCTCCCGCCTTGGTTGAGCTCCAGGCTGAGATGGCCCGAATCGCCGCCAATCGCGACGCCAGCCTGGCGGCGGTGGCCCTCAACTGGTGCCGGGCCCACGGCGCTTTGCCGATTCCCGGCTTGCGCCGTCCGGAGCAGGTGGAGCAGGCCGCGGCGGCCCTGGCCTGGAACCTGTCTGAGCAGGAGCGCCGCCGTTTAGATGATCTGGCGCTGGGATTGCAGGTGGGCATGCCTGCCAATCCCTTCCTGAGCGACTAGCTGGCCTGGGGGGCTGGATCGAGGGTGAGCACCACCGGCATGGCCTGGTGGCGTACCAGGGGCACCACAGGGCTGGGACCGTGGTCACCGAGGCTTTCCGCTTCGGCGGCCGCTTCGGGGCCGCAGGCTGCCAGGGCTTCCTGCAGCAGGGAATCGAAGGTGGCTCCAGGCAGCCGGTGGCGTGCCAGCTCCAGGAAGGCTCGAGCCAGAGACTCACCAGCCGCTGCCCTCAGTGCGGGGTTGTTGTGGCGAAGCTGCAGCTCGTCATCGATTGAGCGCAGGAAGCGCTCCGTGACATCCCGCTTGGTGGAAGCCCGGATCCTGGTGTCCTGTTCGGCCTGGGATAAGAAAGGCTGAGCCTCAAGCTCCTCAAGCCGGCGGCCCAGGCTTTCAAGCACTTCCCGCGCTTCCTTGGTCACGTGGGCCAGTTGGCCGTCTGAGAGTCGGGGCAGGTCGGCTACATAGACCTTGCCGTGATCTCGCAGGGTGAGGAAGGTGGGCCTCACCCCCCCCCGCTGGGGCGCTGCCTGAAGCTCTCGGGGGCGCTGCGGCCGGGTTGGGGCTACGGGGCCGGCCGAGCTGCGGCGGCGGGTGATGCGTTGACCGGTGCCGAGGGGAGGTGCAGCGGAGGTGCCCAAGGGGCTTGGGGGCGCTATTCGCTGTGGTGAACCTATTGATTGCGTCATGACGCCACTCCTAATCCAACTACGTATGGCTCGAACATCGCCCTGGCTCTGGAACCGGTCGATAGGTGTTGATCAACTTTGAAGTCATTACCCTAGGCAGGAGAGCGGCTTACGACCGGGCCAGCAGCCCACTCTGATGCAATTGGCCATTGGCAGCCGGGCTGATCAAGCGTTGAAGGGAAGTCCTGCCAGCGGTTGCTCGCCAGCACTGCCATTGGCCACCGCGCCCAGCTCCCAGGCCTCGTAGCCAGTGTCTTGGCAGATTGCGAGAGCTTGATCCGCTGCAGTTGCCGGCACCACCAGGCAGTAACCCACCCCCAAATTGAAGGTGTTCCAGAGATCGGCCTCCGGCACCTCGCCGGCTTGCTGCAGCCAGTGGAACAGAGCTGGACGCTGCCAGCTAGTTGGGTCGATCACGCCGTGCACTCCAGAGGGCAGGCAGCGGGGCAGGTTTTCAGGCAGGCCGCCGCCAGTGATGTGGGCCATGCCGTTTATGGGCACCTTGCTGGCAAGCAAGGCTTTAACCAAGGTTCCGTAAAGACGGGTGGGGGCGAGCAGGGCATCTATCAGGTTTTGGTTGCTGTTGGGCAGGGTCGTGAGTTCATCGACCGCCTGGCTCTCAAGAATGCGGCGCACCAGGCTGAAGCCATTGCTATGGACCCCACTGCTGGCCACCGCCAGGATGCGATCCCCTGCGCTAACCGCCCGTCCATCGATCAGGGCGCTTGCCTCGACCACGGCCACGCAGAAACCGGCCAGGTCGTAGCGGCCCGGGGCATAGAAGCCAGGCATTTCGGCCGTTTCGCCGCCAAGCAGGGCGCAGCCGCTTTGGCGGCAGCCGTCGGCGATGCCCTCCACCACCTCAGCCATGGCCTCCAGGCTGAGCTTGCCTGTGGCTATGTAATCAAGGAAGAAAAGCGGCTCCGCCCCGCTGGTGATGACGTCGTTGACGCACATCGCCACCAAGTCGATGCCCACATCGTGGTGGCGGCCGTAGGCCTGAGCCAGCTCAAGCTTGGTGCCAACCCCGTCGGTGCCCGAGACCAGCAGGGGATCCCGCAGCCCGGCGGGCAGTCGGCATAGGCCCCCGAAGCCTCCGAGTCCGCCCACAACCTCAGGGCGCCGGGTGGCTTCAACACTGGATCGGATCCGCTCTACAAACTCCCGGCCTGCGACCACATCCACCCCGGCTGTGCGGTAGTCCATCCCGTGCGAACCCATCTGCAGCTCCGATCCTCTGATGCCACCTGCCCAAATTCGGGGCCAATTGCCCGATTGGCACCACGAGTGATTAGCTGCGCTGATGATTGCCATTCGGGTCGCTGATCCTTGGTGGCCTTGTCGACCCCCGCTCAGCCCTGTAGGCGCCTGCCCTGGCCGCTTGGATGACAATTGCTGATCAATCTTGTAGGTGTCGTTTTTAGCCGAAACGGCCAGCTGAAGGAGTTAACTTTGCCCTGTCGTCAATTCCCGATAGGAACCCCGAACGCGAATTCGTACCTCAACTCCATTCAGTTTGAGAGCGAATCCAACGCTGACGAATCACTAATTGCCTCTGGCTGGTGATTGCCGCAACAGCGGCGAGTTTCGTTTGTTATGCGCAGCACCTTCTCCCTTGGGGCCCTCGCCCTGCTCCTCTCCGGTAGTGCTTTGGTTCCCGCCATCGCCGAGTCCAGCCTCGCCGCAACTAGCAATGATGCTGTAGCGATGGCTGTTTCTAGCCCTGAGCCCCAAGGCCCAACGCCTGCAGTCGCCATCCGCGAGGTTGATGTGGAGCTGTCACCAAGTGACACCCAGATCAAGCAGGCACCTCCGACCCGTATCGCTCCTGCCCCCAAGCCAGCGCCCCGTGTGGTGCACAGCTCCAAGGGTCAGGCCAGTTGGTACGGTCCCGGCTTTTTTGGAAATCGCACGGCCAATGGCGAAGTCTTTCGTCCTGGCACCCTCACGGCAGCCCACCGCACCCTGCCTTTCGGCACCAAGGTGCGTGTGACCAACCTCTGGAACGGCCGCACCGCCGTTGTGCGCATCAACGACCGGGGTCCTTTCCACGGCAATCGAGTGATTGACATTGCCCATGGAGCTGCCCAATCCCTAGGTCTCACCGCCAGTGGCGTAGCTCAAGTCCGTCTCGAAGTGCTCCAGTGAGCTGAGCAATGCCGGCTCCCTTGATCAGCCCATCCGCCAATCTGGCGGGTGGGTTTTTTGTTGGCTGCCGCCGCTCTTTTCTTGGACCTGCTCGAAAATTGCCAAGACCTAGCCGCCTGGCGGCAGCAGCAGCAGGGCCCCCTGCATTTCGTGCCCACGATGGGGGCCCTGCACGAGGGTCATCAGCAGCTGATTCGCCGGGCAGCGGCACTGAGGCAAGGGTCAGGCCAGCCCCCCTCCGTGTTGCTGAGTGTGTTTGTCAATCCCCTCCAGTTCGGTCCTGGGGAAGATCTTGAGTCCTATCCCCGGGACCTCCGCTCCGACATTGATCTAGCCGCCGCCGCCGGTGCCACGGCCCTGTTTGCTCCCAGCGTGGCGGAGATCTACCCCCGGGGCGAGGCCGGCTTGACCCGGGTGGCGCCGCCTTTGCTTTTGCGCCAGGGGCTCTGTGGCCGCCACCGGCCCCAGCACTTTGAGGGGGTGGCCACCGTGGTGATTCGCTTGTTAACCCTGGTGCGCCCTGATCTCCTGCTGCTTGGCGAAAAGGATTGGCAGCAGCTGGTGATCCTGAGGCGGGTGGTGGCGGATCTGGGCTTGCCGCTGCGCATTCATGGCTGTCCCACAGTGCGGGAGATCGATGGGCTCGCCTGCAGCTCCCGCAACCGTCGCCTTTCCCCCTCCCAGCGCCAGCAGGCCTCGGCGCTGCCCGCTGGTCTGGCGGCTGCGGCTGCCCAAGTGCGTGGCGGCCTCTCCCAGGCCACAGCGCTGAGCTCCCAGCTGGCCCAGCAACTGGAAGAGGCGGGCCTGAGGGTGGATTATGTGGAGCTTGTGGCTCCCCATAGCCTGGAGCCATTGCAGCAAGTGCAAGGCCTGGCCCTGCTCGCCGCTGCGGTGCACTGCGGTTCAAGCCGCCTGATCGACCATTGTTTTCTGATGTCTCGTCTGCCGATCGTTGCCATTGATGGACCAGCGGGGGCGGGCAAGAGCACCGTCACCCGTGCCTTTGCCCGCCAGATGGGCCTGGTTTACTTAGACACCGGCGCCATGTACCGGGCCCTCACCTGGTGGGTGCTGCGCCAGGGAGCTGACCCTGCAGATGCTGCGGCTGTGGAAGCCCTTCTTCTGGGCCTGGATCTGCAGCTCAGTGCCGGCGGAGCCGGCGAGCAGCTGGTCAGCATCAATGGCTTCGACGTGACCGAGGCGATTCGCAGCCCGGAGGTAACGGCCCAGGTCTCCCTGGTGGCTGCCCACGGCTGTGTGCGCCAGGCCTTCACGGCCCAGCAGCAGGCCATGGGGCTTAAGGGGGGGCTGGTGGCCGAGGGCCGCGACATCGGCACCGCCGTTTTCCCCGACGCCGAGCTCAAGGTTTTTCTCACGGCCACTGCGGCGGAGCGGGCCCGCCGTCGCGCCCAAGACCTCGAGCGGCGGGGCTTTGACGTGCCACCTCTGGCTGAACTGGAGGCCCAGATAGTTGCCCGTGATCACCAGGATTCCAGCCGGGAGGTGGCGCCGCTGTGCCAGGCAGAGGATGCGGTGGAGCTGGTTACGGACGGTATGGCCATTGAGGCTGTGATCCAGGCACTCGTGGACCTGTTCCGCGAGAGGGTTCCGGAGGAGGCCTGGCCCGGGCGCTGGTGAGAACTAATCGTCTAGGGCCTTCAGTAGGCCGCGGCAGGCGTCATCTAGCAGGTCGAGGACGTGCTCAAACCCCTCGTCTCCCCCGTAGTAGGGATCGGGCACTTCGCTGAGATCAAACCGGCTGCGGTAGCTGAGCAGGGTCTCGATGCGGGCGACGCTGCTGCCGCCAGCCTCCTGGGCTAGGGCCTGCACCTGGCTCAGGTTGCTGGCATCCATGGTGAGGATGTGGTCGAAGCGGTTGAGGTCGGCCAGCTCCAACTGGCGCGCCTTGCTCGCTAGGTGGATGCCGCGGCGGCTGGCGGCTGCGCGCATGCGGGCATCGGCAGCCTTTCCCACATGCCAGCCCCCGGTGCCAGCCGAATCCACCACAAAGCGCTCACCAGACTGAGATTGCTCCAGCAGGTGCAAAAACACCCCTTCAGCGGCTGGGGAGCGGCAGATGTTGCCCAGGCAGACAAACAGCACCCGTTTCTTCATTACAGCTCCAGCCGTGAAAGGGCCAACTTGGCGCGCCTCTGCACCACCGGAGGAGTGCCATCAGCCGCTTCCTGGAGTGTGAGCAGGCCCTGTTGGGCCAGCTGCCTCTGCTGGCCTCCCGCGGGCAGGCCAGCAGCCAGCAACTCCAGCCCCACTGCCACCGCGTAGCGCACCACCCACTCGCCGTCGCTGGTGGCGGCCAGTAGCGCTCCTAGGCATTGGCGCTGGACGTCCTGCTGTTGGTCAGGGGGGAGCTCGGCCAGCTGCAACTGGCCAAGTCCCTTGGCGGCAGCCCGGCGCACGCTGGCAGCTACGTCGCTGCCGAGGGCATCGAGCAGCAGCTCTAGCCCGCGCACATCGCCGATGCCGGCGAGGGCGCGCACGGCCCAGGCCCGGGCCCCGTAATTTACTGGGTCGAGCTGCAACAGGGCATCCACGGCCGCTGTCCCCAGGCTGATCAGCCCCTTCACGGCGGCTACCGCCGCACCGGGGTTGTTGAAGCCCAACACCTCCACCAGCACGGGAGCGGCGCTGGCATCGGCGCAGCTGGCCAGTTCCTGGGTGGCTTGCAATAGGGCAAGGGCGCTGCCGGCCTGTTGCAGGGCTGCAATTCGAGCTGGCACCGGTGAGTCCATGCTCATAGCAAGGCGTCCATGCAGGCCAGCAGGGCCTCGTCGCCGGGGTCGCCGCTGCCCTGTTCCACCAGCCCCCGCAGGGCCATCAATTTCAGACTGTTTTCGGCCAGGGTGGCGGCAATGGCTTTAAATCCAGGCCGCCAGCCGGCGGCACCTAGGTCCATCAGGGCTGCATGACGCACCTGAAGCTGGGGATGGTCAAGTAGGTCCACAAGCAGTTCCCCCCAGCGCGCCTCACCGCTTAGTTGCAGCAGGGTGCGCGCCGCAGCGCTGCGGATCAGGGGGCTCTCGTGGGCGAGGAAGGGTTTCACCACGGCCAGCACCCGCGGTTCGTTGACGCCGATGTCGCCCAAGGCTTCCAGCAGGGCTTCGCAGGGTTCCACCAGGCGGTGGCTGTTGGCCTGCTGGGCGCCAGCCACGGCGGGACCGCTGGCTAACTTCTCGCAGAGCGCCTCAATGGCTTCGCTGGCCGCGAGTTGGCCCAGGGCCCGGGCTGCCGCTTCCCGTAGTCCGTCATCGGCATCCTGCAGGGTATCGAGCAGGTCGGGGATGGCCGTTTGTGCTGCTGGAGCCAGTTTGCCGAGGGCGCGGGCAGCATTACGAGCTACTGCGTTCTCCTCGACGCCTTCTCCGCTATCCCTGGGCCGGCGTCGACGCAGGGCTTGTTGCAACAGGGGCACCGCCTCCGGGTGCTGGCTGCGCATTCGGCCCAGCCACCAGGCTCCGTAGTACTGCTGGGAGGTGTCTTCGCTCTGGCGGAGCCGGTGCAGGGCTTCTTGCTCACTGATGGGTTTGCCTACCTGGGGGGGGCTGGCGTCGTCGTCGGCCATGGGTGCTGTCGCGAGACGCGGGCTCCAAGTGATGTTGCCAGTGCCCGGGCCGGTTCGAAATTTCAGCTTGGGCATTATTTCGGCAGGTCCGCTGAAGCCCGGCTCTCAATGAGTGAGAGCCAGCCGCAGTACTAATGCTCATTGCTGGCCCGCTACCACTGACGTGAACTCTTCGCAAAGGGGCAAACCAATCCAGGGTGCCCCCTCTAAGTTGCTGCCGACATACATGTCCCTCAGACCGGCACCTATGGCTGTTGCGCTCGCCTCCCAATTGCGTGAAGGCACCAAAAAGGCCCACACGATGGCGGAGAACACCGGCTTCGTGAGCTGCTTCCTCAAGGGGGTGGTGGATAAGGCCAGCTACCGCACCCTGGTGGCCGACCTTTATTTCGTGTACTC
>NZ_JAGQCP010000075.1:0-8213 GCF_024346255.1 Cyanobium sp. BA5m-10
GCTGGGGCGGGGGTGGTTGAGCTTGATTGGCTAGCTGCCTTAGACGGTCTGATTTGGCTGCGCACTGGCCATCAGGTTGAGGCCAGGCTTCAGATCGGTCAGTCCAGTGTGAGTCGCTTGAGTCGCAGGTGCGCCGATGTTTTTGGCCTCTCCCTGGCCAGGCGAGGCTCCGAGTGGCACCTCGATGGTGATACGACACTCCTAAATCTTGAGCGCCGCGTTCACCAGGCGGTGCGGTGGGCCAATGGAGGGCCTTTGCGTCTGGAGGCGCAGCACTGGTCGGGCCCCTTGCTCTGTGAGCCGGCTCCAGCAGGTTGGATTGCTGGATGTTTTCACTTTCATGAATACGAAAAGCCGCTGCAGCTGCTGAGGGAAGGGGTGATCGACGTCTGGATCGCTTCCTACCCCGATGTGCCAGCTGCCACTGACCCCACCATTGCCTGCATTGGCTTGAGCCGAATGCCGATTTGGCTGCTGGTCGATCAATCTCACCCGTTGCTGGAGCTTGGTGAGCAGGTGACGTTTGCTGATGTGGCTGCCTATCCCTGTATGCCCATGCCTGATGGCGCCTTTCCTAAATTTCAGGCTGTTCTGGAAGCTTGTGGCTTGTGGAATGGCGGCACCACCCCTAAACCGATTCGGAATTCTTCGCAATCTCAGCAGGTTAATTCTAAAGATCTCGTCGTTGGTTTCGCTACTCCCCTCTCCTTGCTTCTTAGAGACGATTCCTGCAGGGTGCTGCCCCTAGAGCTGCCTTTAGAGGTTGGCGATGCCCTCCTGGTGCCAAGGCAATACGTGCGTGCGCCCCAAACGCTGCAGTTGCTGGCGGAACTTCGTTTGCGTTTGGAGAGCCTCGCCGGCGCCGCTCCAGGCTTGGTGGTGTTAGACGGGTTCGAGCACCCAAGTGCTGCCCCAAGCGACCAGCCCTATAAGGAGCAATGGCTGCCAAGCGCACCCTCAATGCCAAAAACCTCGAAGGCCTAGGCGCGGCCGTCCTCGCCGAATTGCTGATTGAGGTGAGCGCTGGTAGTGCGGTGATGCAGCGCCGTTTGCGGCTGGCGCTAGCTGCGGCTGAGGGTGCCGGGGGAGCGGCCCAGGAGGTGCGCAAGCGCTTGGCAGCCCTGGCCCGTGCCACTACCTATGTCGATTCGCGCAAGCGCAAAGCCTTGGTGGTTGATCTGGAGGCCCAGCGCCAGGCCATCGCTGGACCGGTGGCGGCAGTGGATCCGCCGCTGGCTCTGGAGTTGCTGCTGCGTTTTCTCGAGCTGGCAGATGGTGTGCTCGATCGCTGCTCCGACAGCACGGGCATCGTGATTGGCCTGTTCCAGAGGGCCGTGCTTGACCTCGGGCCGCTGGCCAGCGCGGCCGCCATGCCCGCCGAAGCGCTGGCTGAGCAGCTGCTGGAGCTGGTATTTGAAAACGGCTACGGCCAATTTGACGACTTGATCCCGGCGGTGGCCGATGCCCTTGGCGATCCGGGCCTGCGACTTCTCGAGCAAGGCTGCCGCGACCGGGGTGCCTGCGCTGGTCACCCAGCCCTGCTGCAGATCGCTGAATGCCTGGGTGATGTGGATGGCTATGTGGCCCAGTTTGATGCCAAGCAATTGGCCTGGCCCCCTACCGCCGCGGATGTGGCAGGCCATTTGCTGCAGGCGGGCCGCAGCCAGCAGGCCCTGGCCGTGCTGGATGGCGCCGCCAGTGCTGCTGCTACCTGGCATTCCCCCGAGTGGCACGACACCCGCATCGCCGTGCTTGAGGCCCTGGGCCGCAACGACGAGGCCCAGCAGTTGCGTTGGGCTTGTTTTACCAAAACCCTCTCGGCTTGCCATTTGCGCGACCACCTCAAACGGCTTGCTGCCTTCGAGGACGTGGAGGTGGAGGAACGGGCCTTTGCGCTGGCAGAGGACCATCCCATGCGGCTGCTGGCCCTCGACTTCCTTGTGCGCTGGCCCGCAGTAGCGCGGGCTGGGCGCCTAGTGCTCACCCATGGGCCCGACTGGGATGGTGAGTCCTACGAAATCCTTGCCCCAGCTGCTGAGCGGCTCAGCGCTGAGCAGCCGCTGGCCGCCACGGTGCTGCTGCGGGTGATGTTGCTTTTTGCCCTGTCGACGGGCCGCACCAAGCGCTACCGGCACGCGGCCGAGCACCTGCGGACCTGTGAGCTTTTGGCCGCCCGTATCGACGCTTGGCAGGGCGTGGAGCGCCATGAGAGCTTCGTGGGTCGCATTCGGGAAGCCTTTGGCGGCCGCTGGAGCTTCTGGTCTCTGGTGGAGCGCTGAGGCTTTGACAGGGTGGTCCCTAATTCACAGGAAAAGCCTTTTCTTTGAATAAGCTTGCTGCGTATTCAAAGTTGCTGGGGGGTAATGCGGCGCGAGGCCACCGGCCACTACGAGGTCAGCGCCACCGCCGGGGAAACGGTGCGGGCTTTTGTGCCCGACCCGCTGCCGCCAGAACCCCCGGTGTTGCGTGCGGGTCCACTGCAGGCGCTGCATGAGCGGGCGCTGCTGGCCTGCGGCCGCCTTGATGGCGTCTCCACCCTGCTGCCCAACCCCGAGCTGTTCCTCTACGCCTACGTGCGCCGCGAGGCCCTGCTCTCCTCCCAGATCGAGGGCACCCAGTCGTCGCTTTCTGATCTGCTGCTGTTCGAGCTGCAGGAAGCACCCGGCGTTCCCTTTGACGATGTGGTGGAGGTCTCCAGCTATGTGGCCGGGCTGGAGCATGGCCTGACCAGGCTGGCGGAGGGGTTCCCGCTCTCCTGTCGCCTGCTGCGCGAGATCCACGGCCGGCTGCTGAGCCGTGGACTCGGCGCCGATCGCCTGCCGGGGATGTTCCGCCGCAGCCAGAACTGGATCGGTGGCACCCGCCCAGGCAATGCCCGCTTCGTGCCGCCTCCGCCGTGGCTAGTAGAGGACTGCATGGGGTTGCTGGAGCAGTTCATCCATGGCGGCCACCACGGTGAGCACTCTCTGCCAGTGCTGGTACGTGCCGCCCTGGCCCACGTGCAGTTCGAGACGATCCACCCGTTTCTCGATGGCAACGGCCGCCTGGGCCGACTGCTGATTGTGCTGATGCTGATCGAGGCTGGCGTGCTCCAGCAGCCGCTGCTCTACCTGAGCTTGTTCTTCAAGCAGCACCGCCGCCGCTACTACGAGCTGCTCGATGGCGTGCGTCAGCAGGGCGACTGGGAGGCCTGGATCGAGTTCTTTCTGGAGGGCGTGGAGAGCACGGCCTCAGCCGCGGTGGCTACTGCTCAGCGGCTGCTGGCCCTGTTTCATACGGATGAAGCGCGGCTGGAAGCACTGGGCCGATCAGGCCCCAGCGTGCGCTTGGGCTATGCCGCTTTGCGCCGGCGGCCGCTCACCAGCACCAAGAAGCTCAAGGAGCTGAGCGGACTGAGTTTCCCCACTGCCGGCAAGGCCCTCGAGATCCTGGTGGAACTCGGCATCGCCCGGGAAATCACCGGCGGCCAGCGCAATCGTCTGTTCGCCTACGACGCCTACCTGGCGATCCTCAGCGAGGGAACTGAGCCGCTCTGAGCTTTCTGCTCCATCGCATCGGCCAACCGCGTCCGTGCAGTTGATTTGGAAAGCGCCCCCTGTTGGATTCGAACCAACGACCGGCTGCTTAGAAGGCGGCTGCCTGTAGGCCAGAGTCATTGCAGCGCAGTTATTCTCGATCCGGCTTTTGGGTGAAAGTGGGAAATTGGTGGGAAATTGGCACCTGGCGGGGCATGGGGCGTTCATCTGAGGGCCGCAGGTGCCGGGTTCGCCTTCCTTGAGCACCACCGTTACGCGATGGCCTGGGGGCGCTTGTAGCTCAAGATTTGGGGGGTGGCGTGCGCCATATCAGGATCAAAACGCCCGTGAAGACAATGAAGCCCAACGCGCTTAAAAGGAACTCGCTCACACCTTGCGCTTTAAATTCGCGGATCTGCTCCTCCCTCGCACGACTATCAATTATTCCTTGTCGTGCGTCTTCAAAGCTGTAGTAGCCATGTTGGGCAAGCTTTGCCGCTTCAATATCGAGGACAAACTTTTTGTCCTCCCACGGGGCTCTACCTTCGGAAACGTTGATTGATGCCGTGAGGACTGGTGCGAACCAGATGGGGAAAGAGACGACTGCGGTGAGGAATAGTCGGATAGCTAGATTACGTCTCATGGCTCAAACCGGCGAGCGATAGAGGAAAAGTAGATCATTGAACCAAGCAGCGCCGATGAATTGAAAGTCTCTGCCACCGTCTGCGTTTGGCACAATCGCGCTACTGGGGTGGATGCCGCGGCCAGGGCCCGCCATTGCGCCAGCACGACAGGGGGCAGCTTCAGGTTTAGTTGAGCCAGGGGCACGGGTACCCGATCGGGTAGCCAGACGGTACCGGCCAGCAGCAGGGGCCACCAGGGGCCCGCAGGCCACCCGATAGGGCCGCTTCGATCGCCTCCAGCGCTAGGGCGGTAACAGTGCGGCGCTCGTTGTGCCTAGTACAAGTGGGGCTGTTACACCTGTTCATGGATCGTCCGCGGACTCCGCGGTCAGATCCAATACCCCTACCGACAGGCCGCGTTGAAGTCAGCCTCCCCAACGGTGTTTGGCAAAACTTCATCCCAGTCAATGCGAGACATAGTTAACCAAACCCCATTTATGAGGGCAGCTGTCAACCTCGCTCGACCATTTTGACAGTCGTAAACTTCGCGGGCCTGCGCTACGACACCGTTGGATCGAACCTTCTGACTCTGGACGGTGACATATTTACCACTGCGGCTCAAAACCTTTATGTAGGTAGCGTCACCCTCGGCACTAATACCTCCAGCACACCAACCACTTGCCGCGCACTGGGCAAATGCTTCTGGCGCGATCACAAAGCTGGCAAGCGTTGCGATTAGGGCTCTGCGAATGGCGATGGATGGAATGTGAATAGCGATGGATGGAACGCTAACCTGATTTTAGTGCTCCTTCTTTCCTCGTGCCCTGTAGAGGGAACCGTCGCAGAGCAGAAATAACACAACAGCCCAACTAGCCTTGGCCCCACGAACCATCCGCGTTCAGCTCGGACGGTCTCCCTTCAGTTCCTCAGCCAGGGCCAGCACCGCCGCATAAACCGTAGCGAAGCGTTCCAGTACCTCCAGCTGCGCCGGACTACCCGGCGATTCGTTACGTGTTTCAGCAGTTCAGCAAGTCAGGCAGGCAGCAAGCAAGCAAGGCAGCAGGGGCCGCGGCGATCAGCCCCGCGAATCCAGCCACTCCCCCAGGGCCTGCCGGGCAAGGTCGGGCATCGGCAGTTCCTGATTTATCGCGGCCAGCTTTAACCGCTTGTGAAGCGATCGGGGCAGATCAACCGTGAACCGGACGCGGGCTTCCCCATCGGCAGCGGCTGGAGCAGGGGCCGCGGCAGGCCTAGGCAGGTCTGGCCATGGTGCCGGCCCGATCAGGCCGCGGCCAGGGCCTCAGTTAGCCCGTTGCTGCTTCCTGAAGTCCCAGGGCTTGGCCTCGTTCCCCCAGCGCCACACTCCCTGCCTGCCCCGCTCAGCCTGTGCTTCAGCTCCTAAATAGGCGTTCTCGTCACACCCGCTCAGATACTGCCGGTACGCATAAGCCATGCCCAGTCGCACCATCTCCAGGTTGACGTTGCGGCCACCGGCATAAACCTCAGCCACCGTCCGCCCGTATCGATCCACCGTCTGGGGTCTGATCTCTAGCCCCCCAGCACCCAGCAGTTGCTTTAACACCAGGGTGGCCTGTGTGCCGCTATCACCCTGGGCGGTTTCGGGGGCATCGATGCAGGCCATTCGGATCGTGACGGGCTGACCGTTGGAACCTCTCACCCGAATCGTGTCGCCGTCGCCAACGCTGACCAGGGACACAGGGCCAGCAGCGGCAGCAACTGGCTTGGCCTCCCGCTGGGGACTGGGGCTGGATCGCTTGGGGGCAGAGGAACCCGAAGGCCTCCCGCTAGAGCTGGGCGGGGCCTGCTGACGCGGGGCTGAGGCTCCCCCTGCTCCCTTGCACAGGGTTTCGCATGGCACCCCATCGCCGTTGCGATCTAAAGCCCGGTTACCCGATTGCAGGGAGCGCATGGCTTCATCACAGGTACGGAAGCTGGAGCAGGTTTGCGCTCTTGTTTCACCGGCACCAAAGGCAAGCAGACCCAGCACAAGCAGCAAACGAAGCACAACTCAGCCCCCAGCGGGCTTCACCGTAGAAGAGAAGATCGACGGCACCTAAACCGGGGCCAGCTCAGCAAACGGCGCACCTCAGGCCGCGGCGGTGGCCCCCTGCTGGTAACGCTGCAGGGCGGCATCGGCCAGGGCCTGCAGATCAGGCGGCAACAGGCCCCCAGCCGCCAGCCGCTCCAGCTCTGGCAGGGAATCAGGGCACAGCCCGGCGGATACGTCGGCATCGTCGAGCAGTGACCGGGCCGACGCGGCATCCCAGTGGGCCGGGTCCCATCGGGCGCCGCGGCCTACTTCGTCGATCGCATCCCGCATTTGAAAATGCAGCTCTGCAGCTGTGGGGCCGCTCATCCCATGGAACGGGGGGCCCATCATTCCGCCAGCAATTCCGGCCACCGAATCCCAGAACGGCCCATCCTCCACCGGCTCCCCGGGCTCGTAGCGGCCCCATTCGGCCCACCATTCGCGCTCCGCGTCGGGGTTGGTGGGGGTGCCGGGGCCAGCCAGCCAGCAGCCCCGATCAGCCAGGGCCACCCGCAGCAGCTCCAGCCCCTGGGCCCCGAAGGCTTCGCCCATGGCATCGGGCAGGGCCGCGGCGATCGCCTGGGCCTCGGCGGCGGTTAGCTGTAGGCCCCCGCAGTTGGCCAGCTCATCGCCCAGGGCCGCGGCTACCAGGCTCCAGCGCTTATCCGGCCGGGCCTGCCGGGCTCCGAATTGGTTGTTGACCTGGGGGCGGATCAGCCGGGCCACCGCTTCCCGTAGTGGCGGCAGGCCCCTGGGCGCCAGCTCCAGCAGCTGGCGGCCGCTGGGGCCGTCCGGCCTCAGGTACTGATCGAGCTGGCCCGCATCCTTCAGGCGGTAGAGGGTGCTCCTGCTTTTGAACCCCAGAACACGGGCGGCATCAGCCAGGGTGACGGTAGGCATACGAACAGATCTGTCCCAGAATCTGCGTACAGGCTGGGGACCGGACGCCATAGGCGAACCCGTTAAGGACACGGGTTGGGGTTTTTATAGCTTGCCGCGGCCAATCCTTCCTTATTGTGATGTTCTGTCCCATAATTTGGGAGCTTAATCTAGAGAGAAAGGGCGGCACGGATAACCCTCACTAAGCAGTGGCAGGTAGGACCCATTGGCCGGGGCTTGGTGCTCGCCATGCTCTCCGCGCCTGTGCGCTCGCCTTCGGATCGGGTTCAGGTACGCGCGGCTCATCGTCATCGCAACGCCAGATCGGATAGGTGTATTGATCGCGTTGCGGGATGGTGTTCATCACTCGCGCCTGAGTTGTAGCAACTCTAGGCAGCGTCTTCGGGCTGCATTGCATCAGCCAGGCGGGTGATTGCATCGGCCAGTTGTTGGCCTGCGGTCTTTAGGTCTTGGAGTGCGGCGGCGGCAGCGGGTAGCGCCCCTCTGAGTGGTGTAACTCAGGAGGTCCTGTGACCCTCTCCGGAGGGTGAACAGTGGCAGGCAGGGGATGACTGCCTGGAAGCTGATTGCGCAGCTCCGTTTATCCATTATGAACCCTGATCGCTGAATTGGCAACTCAGCGATCGATGTGTTTTGTGTAGATCGAGTGTGGAGCTGGTGCCTTTCAGTTGATGGGTTCGCCTGGCTGGGCGGACGGATCAGCATCAGTGAGCTCCAGTGCTTCTTCTGGCTCCGGGATCTTGGCCATGGTGGCTTCGGAGAAGAAGCGCCGGCGTTCCAGCTGCCATTCCTCCTGCTGCTCCAGCAGCTGGCTACCTACCAACCGCACGATCGCAGCGTCGTTGGGGAAGATGCCGACCACGTTGGTGCGTCTTTTGATCTCCTTATTGAGGCGCTCGAGGGGGTTGGTGCTCCACACCTTGCGCCAGTGCTCCTGGGGAAAGTGGAGGAAGGCCAGCACGTCGTCTCGGGCGGCGTCCATCACGGGCACAGCTGTCGGGAACTGCTTGCGCAGCATCTCGGTGACTCGCTGCCAGTGGGAGCGCACCTGATCGGGGGCCTGGATGACGAACACCGCTTTCATGGCAGCGGCCACCATGTCCTGGCCGGCTTTGGGAACGTGGC
>NZ_JAGQCP010000076.1:0-8008 GCF_024346255.1 Cyanobium sp. BA5m-10
CGCTATGAGAGATGACAAAGGAGCCATCGTTAAAATTACCTTTAACGGCTCTTACGCATCCGATAACAACCCTGGTGCTGGCTGGGTAGCCATCGCTGCTGCACCTACTGAGAATGGCAACTATCACCTCTACTGGGAAAACAAAGCTAATCCCAACAGCAACTTTGCCCGTTGGGAAGTCAGCAGCTCAGGATCCTATCGCGACGGCAAAATTCTATCGGAATCTGAGTTGAACCTCGATGAGCTCAATCTCCAAGAAGATTTAAACGATGATAAGCGCATCGGCCCATTCCAAAAAGTCGAAGGAACAATCAACCCGGACAACCTGACCGCTAACCCAGAACAGCCATTCCAGGTTCTCTACGGAAGGCAAGCAAAAGACCTGCTGACAAGTAGCAGCCAAAATAGCCTCGGCCTCGACTTCCTGATTGGAGGCCCTGGTGATGATTCCTACAAAGTCCCTGGTGGCACCAGTGCTCTCATTGTAGAGCAGGGCAACGACCCCCTGGATGAACTTATAGCAGCAAGTATCAACACTTCTCGCAGCAAGTTTGCCACCCTAGAGAAAGGCAGACATCTTGGCATCTTTGATCAGACTTCTGACACTTCTCTGTTAATTTATGATTGGCAGAAACAATCCAATCGCATTGAAGTATTCAGCATGCAGGACAGGGCGTACACCTTTGATCAATTCAAACAGGCCGTGATACCCGCGGGTCAAGGACTGCCAGATCTCACCTGGGGTCAATGGGATCAACAATTCGGTATCGGTCACATCAGTCACATTGGACTGGCCGAGGGCATCACGCTCACCAAATTAGCTGAAACCTACTCGACGCTCTGATGTTGATGACGCCGCTCCAAGCAACTGTGCAACGCGTAGGGGCTCAAACCCCTTTCTGTAGATAGCTGACTTATCCAATCAACAACAATAGATACGGCAGTAGTAACTATTAGGCAAGAATGATTTTCCCATAGGAGTCACGCTATGTCTTGGTGGCTAATTCTGGGCAGATGCATCCAGGATCTGGGTACTTGGCATAACCATCCCCCCCTGGTGGTTAGGTTTCCTTTATGAACTGGTGATCGCGGTGAGCCAGGCCAGGCGATCGAATCTCCCCAGCCCGCTGCTGGCCCCGATCGAAGCCTGGTTTGAGCTTCAGGGCTGGACGCCCTTGTCCTTTCAGCGCCAGTGCTGGCAGGCCTATCTGGCCGGAGAGAGCGGCCTGATCCAGGTGCCCACTGGCTCGGGCAAAACCTATGCCGCCGTGATGGGTCCGATCGCGGAGCTGCTGGCCGAGCCCAGCCCCGGCCTACGCCTGCTCTATCTCACGCCCCTGCGGGCCCTGAGCCGGGATCTGGCCCTGGCGATCCAGCAGCCAATCGAGGCGATGGGCTGGCCGCTGCGGGTGGGCATCCGCAATGGCGACACCTCCAGCTACGAGCGCGGCAAGCAACTGCGCAGCACGCCCGAAATCCTGATCACCACGCCGGAATCGCTCAGCCTGCTGCTGGCCAACCCCAAGGCCCCTGCCCTATTTGCTGGTCTTCAGGCGGTGGTGCTGGATGAGTGGCACGAGTTGATGGGCAGCAAACGCGGCAGCCAAACCGAGCTCTGCCTGAGCTGGCTGCGCAGCCAGCAGCCGGGCCTGCGCACCTGGGCGATCAGCGCCACGATCGGCAATCTCGAAGAGGCCGCCCGCAGCGCCCTGGGTGCCGCCAGCGAACCTCGCCTGATCACCGCACCGATTGCCCGGGCAACGGAGATCCGTAGCCTGCTGCCCGAGACGATCGACGGCTTTCCCTGGGCCGGCCACCTCGGCCTGCGCCGCTATGAAGATCTGGTGGCGGCCCTGGAGCCCGGCGTCTCCACCCTGCTGTTCACCAACACCCGCAACCAGGCCGAGCGCTGGCACCAGTGCCTCCGCTACGCCTGCCCGGAGATGGAACACGCGTTAGCGCTCCACCACAGCGCCATCGACCGGGCCGAGCGCGAAGCGATCGAAGCTGGGGTGAAAGCAGGAGCCCTGCGCTGGGTTGTGTGCACCAGCTCCCTCGATCTGGGCGTGGATTTCCAGCCGGTGGAACGCGTGGTGCAGATCGGCTCTGCCAAAAATGTGGCCCGGCTGCTGCAGCGAGCTGGCCGCAGCGCCCACCTCCCCGGCGGCACCTCCCAGGTGTTGTTCATGCCCACCCACGCCTTAGAGCTGCTGGAGCTGAGCGCCCTGCGGCGGGGCCTAAGCGAGGGGCTGGTAGAGGCGCGCCGACCACCGACGGCACCGATCGACGTGCTGCTGCAGCACCTCACCAGCCTGGCCTGCGGCCCGGGATTCGAACCGGAGCAGGCACTGGCAACGGTCCGCACCGCCTGGAGCTACCGCCAGCTCAGCGATAGCGACTGGCAGTGGTGCCTGCGCTTCCTCGAGCACGGCGGCGACTGCCTTGGTGCCTATCCGCGCTACCGCAAGCTCGAGCGCGAGGGCGATCTCTATCTGGTGAAGGAAAAGGCGATCGCCCGAATGCATCGCCTGCACATCGGCACCATCACCGCCGATCGGGCCGTAACCGTGCGCTTTGTGCGCGGCGCCGTGCTCGGCCATGTGGAAGAGGCCTTCATCGGCCGGCTCAAGGCCGGCGATGTGTTCTTCTTTGCCGGCCGGCAGCTGGAGTTTGTGCGGCTGCGGGAGATGACGGCCCAGGTGAAGGCCAGCTCCAAAAAGAGCAGCACCGTGCCCGCCTGGTCTGGCGGCCAGATGGCCCTTTCCGACCTGCTCAGCCAGCACCTGCGCGCCGAAGTGGATCGTTGCGCCCGCGCCCTGGCGGGGGACGCCAAGCTCGATAGCCCCGAACTTATGGCCCTGGAGCCCCTGCTTCAGCGCCAGGTGCAGCTCTCAAGGCTGCCAAGGCAACACGAATTACTGGTGGAGGTGTGTAACAGCCGTGAGGGCAGCCACCTCTATGCCTATCCATTTGATGGGCGCTTTGTACACGAGGGCCTGGGTTTTCTCTGGGCCTGGCGCCTGGCCCGCCACCAGCCCAGCACGATCACGGTGTCGGTAAACGACTACGGCTTTGAACTGCTTGCGCCAAAAAACTATCCATTTGAAGAGTTATTTGAGCTACACGCCGAAGAACTGCTCGACGCCACGAATCTCAAGGACGACTTGGAGCAAGCAATCAACCTCTCAGAGCTATGCCGGAGGCGTTTCCGCGCCATTGCCCAGATCAGCGGCTTGGTGCTGAACGGCTACCCCGGCCAGTCCAAATCCGGCGGTCAACTGCAGATCAGTGCCGCCCTGCTTTTTGATGTGTTCAGCCGCCACGAACCTGCCAACCGCCTCCTGGCCCAGGCCAGATCGGAAGTGCTCACCGATCAGCTGGATCTGCCCCGGATCACCCTGGCCTTGCAACGGCTGCAGCGATGCAGTTTGCAGCTGGAGCGCACCGCCCGGCCCGGCCCGCTGGCCTTTCCCTTGCTGGCGGAGCGGCTAAACAACCGCATGAGTAATGAGTCGCTGCTGCAGCGCCTGCAACGGTTGCTTCAGGACGCTAAACGTGCCGAAGGGACTATCACCAGGGCCTAAAAAGCATAAGACTTCAACTATACCGCACCTATTGCTGACAGGCTCCCGGAGCGGAGCCACACCCAACACTTGATCGTATTTTTATGCAAAAAGTGCATAAAGGTGAATCATGAGCGGCCAGGAACTGCGGACAAGAAATCTCGGCGAAGTCCGGGCAAAATCCCTACCCTGGGCAAGCGATTATGCTAGGCTTTTATGCCCTGGCTGACCTGATCGCGAAACCCTGTATAATAATCAATAAAACTTTCTACCTCTCCGTTATGTCGCACGCTGAAGCGCTTTCCGGCAAATCTCCTAACGGGAACAGTGGCAAACCCCCAGCAGAGATAAGCATTGAGGCACTACAGAACAGCGATCGCCCCTACGTACTGGCCGATGACCTTGGGCAGGTCGTGGCAATCAACGCGGCTTTTCAAAGCACCTACGGCTGGACTGAGGATCAATTGCGTGGCCAGTCGCTCAGTTTGATTCTTCCGGGATCCTTTCAGATGTCCCACCAGCTGGGCTTCTCCCGGTTCCAAGCCACGGAGCAATCCACGATTCTGGCCCATCCACTGCGGCTCAAGACCGTCTGTGCCGACGGCTCGGAAGTGGTGTCGGAGCATTTCATCCTCGGTGAGAAACGAGAGAGCGGCTGGGTGTTCGGCGCCACCCTCACGCCGCTGCCGGACTGTGTCGAAATCGATGCCTGATGACACGCTGATCAGGGAGCTCCGCCGCACCCTCGGCCGAATGGATTCGGCCCTGGGGGAGATCAGTGAAGCGCTAGTACTGATAAATGAAGCTGGTGAGATCCAGTGGTCCAACGCCTCCTTTGATGACCTAGTGGGGAGTTCGAGACTGGCTATTCTCGGGCTAGATCTCTATACAATTTTACCTCTGAATATCGTTGGCATGCCGATGCTGACCATGGATCAGGTCCGAGGAGGAGTCCATAAGAGGGGCCGCATCATCTCAATCATTAGACGGGATCCAGTCCATGCCCTCGAGGTGGAGTGGTGGCCGGTCACTACTGAAGAGCCTAATCCGCTACTTTTTGTCTTCCGTGACATCAGCGATCGCATCTCGCTGGATGAGCTGCAGGAGAGAATTACTCGTACTGAACAGTATTGGGTAGAAACGAATGAGTTTCTACCCAACCACCTGCTGCCCACCAGCCGGTTGAAATCTTGGCTGAATCCCTGGAGAATGACCTGGAAAACAGCAACCAAAATCACAACGCTTCCGTGGATCGTTTTGGCAAGTGGACTGCTGATTACTACAGGCATTAGCGAAAAGGCGCTCCGCTTAGGCGTCCAGGAACATCTGAGGATCGAAAACAATCTTCTCGACAATGTGGTGGACGCCATTCAGGCCAAGCTAGAGATCGATATTGCCATTCTCGGCTCACTAACAGGTCTATTGAATGCCTCTAATCAAGTAAACAGCGACCAATTTAACACCTTTTACGAATCCGTGATTATCCACACGCGAGAACCGCAAGGCGTACAAGGAATCGGTTTCGCGCGCTGGATTCCGGCGACGGAACTGACAACCTTTGAAAGCAGAATCCGAACCGAGAGGTTCCCAGACTTTTCCGTGCACCCCCCAGGCCCGCGCCAGAGTTACAGCGCCATTGAGCTTCTCGAGCCCTTTGATGGGCGCAACCAGAGGTCTTTTGGATACGACATGTACTCCGAACCAATCCGTCGTGAAGCGATGCAGCGGGCAGCGGAATCAGGCCGCGCTGCCCTGAGCGGCAAGGTGCTCCTGGTTCAGGAAACCGAACAGGACCCGCAGCAAGGAGCATTGATCTATTTACCGGTGTATGCCGATAAGGGACTACCGACTCAAGCAAACAAGCGCCGTCTGGTGGGCTGGACCTATACAGAACTGCGCCTGAAAGATCTGGTAAGGACTGCCCTGGACACGGTTGACAACGTCAATCTCAATGGCAGCGCAGTGCTTATTTTCGACGGCAACCAACCCCTCGCGTCCAACCTCCTCTTCGGCAACCAGAAACTCCTGCGCCGCAATCAACTTCGCCATTCCTCCTACGAGCGCCTCAACTTCGCCGGCCGTACCTGGCTTGTGGGGGTGCAGCTCTCACCCCTGCTTGTCGGACCAAATGGGATCAGTGCCTCCCTCTGGTTCAACCTCCTGCTTGGTAGCGGCGGCAGCGTGATCGCCGCCCTGATCACCCGAATCCTGGTCAACAACCATCTGGTCACCAAAGAGGCCCTGGCGATCAGCGAAAAATCCGGCCGGGAACAGGCCCTGGCCACGACCGTTTTCGAGGAGAGCGGCCAGGCCATCGTGGTGAGCAATCCTGAGGGCCGCATCGTGCAGGCCAACAGCTCCTTCAGCCAGCTCAGCGGCTACAGGATTTCAGAAATCAAAGGTCAGCGCACCAGCCTGCTCAAATCCGGTCGCCATGACGCCCTCTTCTACAAGGCGATGTGGGATGAACTGCTCCAGAAGGGCTTCTGGGAGGGTGACGTCTGGAATCGGCTGCGCAGCGGTGAGGTCCGTCGCCATCACCTCAGCATCTCCACCGTGCGGGATGAACATCTCCAAACCCGCTACTACGTGGGCATGCTGCAGGACGTGACCGAGCGTCATCAGGCCGAGGAAGCGGTCCGCTTCATGGCCCAGCACGACACCCTCACGGGCCTGGCCAACCGCGCCATGCTCATGGAGCAACTGGAGCGCCAGCTGGCTCTGGCCAAGCGCCATGGCCATGGCGTGGCCCTGCTCTACCTCGATCTCGATGGCTTCAAGCCCGTCAATGACCGCTTCGGCCACAACATAGGCGATCAGGTGCTGCAGATCGTGGCGGAGCGGTTTCGCAAGATCATCCGCGACGGCGACCTGCTCTGCCGCCAGGGCGGCGATGAATTCGTGGTGCTCGTGCCGGAAGCGGGGAACACCGATGAGCTGATCAGCATGGGCTGGAAATTGGTGGAGGTCAGCCGGCAGCCTTACAGCACGCTCGACCCTGCAATCGCCATCTCGGCCAGCGTGGGCATCGCCCGTTACCCCGAGCATGGAAACACATGCGAACAGCTCCTGACGGCTGCCGACAATGCCATGTATGCCGCCAAGCGCGCCAAAGGAAACGCCATGAAGCTCAGCACTGGCCACCAGCCCGTGGCAGAACCAGCCTCAGACCTGCTCGAGCCGCTTGACGATCACGGCCATCAGCACCAGGGAGCCAGCCAGGGCGATCAACAGGGCGATGGCCATGGCTGAGTCAGAAGCATCAACTTCGACTATCACCTGCTAAGGCAGCGGGATGGCGGGGCTGGGAATGACGACCGTTTTCATCTACGGCAGCCTCAAGCGGGGCCAGCCGAACCACCACAGGCTGGCGAGTGCCACCAGCCTGGGTGAGGGCCAATTCGAGGGAGTGCAGCTGTTCGACCTGGGGCCCTTCCCGATGACCGTTCGCCATCCAGGGGAGCCCGCTTCCCCAGGGTCCAAGGCTCTGCAGGGGTAGCTGTACCGGGTGACCCAGGCCACCTTGAGGCAGCTGGATCGCCTCGAAGGCACCCTGGGCCTGCGAAATAGACGCTGCGCCTTGGTCTACCTGGGTCGGCCTGCCCAGGTGCGCCACCCCCCTGATCGTTTAAGCGACTGTTGCGGTCCCCGCAACCCTGGCGGGCACTCCGCAGGGGCACATAAACCGTGAGGCGAGAGCGCACTGGGCTTTCCAGAACGTACCCAGGTTCTATCGATCTTGATCATCCTCTCTCAAACAACTCCGAACGGATTGGAGGCCACCTGGATCAACATGATCACCGCAGGTTCCGAGCCCACAGCACCAGAAAGATGACCTCTACGACCTTCAATAAGTCGGCAATTCTGATCAGCACCAAACGATATCTCGCCAGGCCCCATCTCGACCCTCACCCCATCCATCGTTGTCACAAACCAGCGCCCCACAATTGGCACGATCCACTGAGGCACAGGGTTTTCATGCCATTCATACTCTTGACCAGGCACCAGTGATAAAAACACAACACCGGTTGCATCATCGCGAGAACCAGACTGCCAAACACTTGCCATTCCCTGGATAAATGTGATCAGCTTAAAATCATCCAACCACTCCTTCTTTTGATGACTCACCCCTTGATGATCACACCAGACGTGCCAAACATGAAATCCAGGATTAACTTCGCTCAGCATGGACTAAAAGCTTTGCTAATCCAATCTTAGCGGCAGACTTTTCTCATTCAGTTCCTCCTACGGCAGCCGAGCGCGCCGAAGGCCCCATGGCTAGCGTTTGATTGTTGTCAGGAATACCGCCGTGAGGGTAGATCCCCGGATCCTGATGGCCAACAACGCCTTCACCCAGCTCACCGGCTACCGCATTAGTGAAATCAAAGGGCAGGGGGCCAACCTGCTCAAATCCGGCCGGCATGACAACGCCTTTTACAAGCGGA
>NZ_JAGQCP010000077.1:0-7845 GCF_024346255.1 Cyanobium sp. BA5m-10
GGCAGGGTGGCCACGAGGGTTTTGCCCTCGCCGGTTTTCATCTCAGCGATTTGACCGTTGTGCAGCACCATGCCGCCGATCAGCTGCACATCGAAGTGCCGCATGCCCAGCACCCGCTTGCCGGCCTCGCGCACCACGGCAAAGGCCTGGGGCAGCAGCTCATCGAGCAAGGCCCGCTCCTTGGCGGTATTGCCCGCCACCTGCTCCAGCTTCTGGCGGAATTCAGCAGTGAGGCCGCGCAGCTCGTCGTCGGAGAGGGGGGAGATTTCCTCCTCGAGCAGGTTGATATCAGAAACGATCGGCTGGTAGCGCTTCAGCTTGCGGGCATTTGGATCACCCAGCAGCAGCTTGAGCATTGAGGCGGAACGGCCAGCACAAGCCAAATCTTACCGGGCGGCTACCAGAGCAAGCGCTAAGGGAAGGCCTGCAGCCCTGAAGCCGCCAAGTGTTGGGGCAGGGTGTCGACCAGTCCGCTGGCTGCCGGCAGCTTGCCTAAACGCACCTCGACAAGGCCAGTGCATCAGCTGATTCGGCTCACTCCAGCAGCCATTCCACTGCGCTGCTCCAGGCCACCGGTTGTGGCCATTCCCCCCGGGGCGGCCTGTTGTTGAGTGAAATCACCCGCGCTTGGGCGCCGCTGCTCGACGGTTCCTGCAGGGCCTCCAGGAGTGCTCGCAGCTCCCTTTGCAAAGTCGCTGGTTCACTGAGATCGGTACACACCTGGATCAGCTCCCGCCGGCCATCGGGGAAACGGGCGAGGAAGTCCACCTCGTGGCCGTTGCTTGTACGCAGGTAGCCCACCTCCGCTCCTTTCCGCAGTAATTCCAAAAGCACCACGGTTTCCAGCGCATGTCCGAGATTGCTGCGCCCCTCCAGTTCATAGAGGGGCAGCAAACCCGGATCGACCGGATACACCTTGCGGGGCAGCGTCATCTGACGCCTCAGCGAACCTCCCACCACGCCCAAGCAGTGGATCAGGAAGGCACTCTCTAGGTGCTGCACCAGCTCGGCCAGGTGTTCGCGGCCGATCGCTAGACCCTGGCTTTTCAGGGCTCCATGCAGGCGGTTGAGGCTGAAGCTGCCGCCACCGTTGCTGAGCAGCTGCCGCACCAGCCATTGCAGAGCCAGGGGCTGGCGGATGGCATGGCGCTCGATCACATCCCGCAGCACGGTGCTGTCCACGTAGCTGCCCAGCAGCAGCCGGCGGCTGCGCTCCTCCAGTCCCTGAGCCTCCGGGAAACCCCCGCAGCGCAGGTAGTGCTCCAGCTGGTGAGTGAGCTGCGAGCGCTGGGCGCTGCTCCAGTGCGTGCTCGGCTGCAGCGGCTCCAGGCTTCGGTGGCGGAGGCTCTCGCGGAAGCTGAACGGATACACCACCGCCTCTAGGGCGCGCCCCCGCAGGTTGCTGGCGATCTCGGTGGAGAGCATCTCCGCCGACGAGCCACTCACAACCACGTCGATCGGTTCGCTGTCCATCACCCGCCGCACGAATCCCTCCCAGCCGGGAATGCGTTGGATCTCATCGAGAAACAGGCAGCCCCGCCGCGCTCCCGCTTGCCGCGCCTGGGGCTGGAGCTGGAAATAGGTCTCGAGAAGCTGGTCGAGCAGCTCCGCACCAGGGTTGTGGGCCAGCAGGCGCTCGTCTTCCAGCGACAGCATCGGCAGCCAGCTGCGCTCCGCGCCCGCCTCCACACGCCGGCCCAGCTCCTGCCATAGCAGTGAGGTTTTGCCGCTGCGGCGCATGCCGATCACGGCCAGCGTTTTGCCGGGGATCCTGGGGATCCAGGTGTCGCGCTGGGTCAGCTGGGGTAGCGGCTGCTGCCAGCTGTCCACCAGTTTCTGGCGCAGCAGGGCTTGCAGGTCTGCGGGCAGCTTGTCGTCCATGGCGTCAAGTTAGCGCCTTGGCTTGTTGTTCATGGCGACAAGAAGGTGATCTTCATTTTGGGCGAGATCGGGGTCTAGGTAGAAATATTGTTGATTTCTGCCCGGCTCCTTGTGGGGGTGTGAGCATCCATGGGCATGAACATCAAAGACCCTGAGGTACATGCCATGGCCCCTGAGCTGGCGGCGCGGCATGGCACCACCGTGACCGATGCCGTGCGTCGTGCGCTTGCGGCCGAACTGAGAGAAGCCCAGGGCCATCTGCGCTGAAGCTGCAGGATGCCCTCTACGACGATGACGGTCTGCCGGTCTGATGGTGATCGATACCTCTGCTCTGATAGCCATTCTCAAAGCGGAGCCCGAAGCTGCCGAACTCCTTGGCTGCCTGAGTCAGCCATCTCCGAAGTGGATCTCCACCACCACTCTCTTGGAAGCTCAGATCCTGGTGATCAGTCAGCTCGGTGAGGCAGGGCCTCCTGAGTTGGACTTGCTCTTGGGCCGAGCGGAGATCAAGTCGCTTCCGCTCGACACGTTGCATGTGCACTGGGCCCTCCACGGCTGGCGCCACTTCGGCAAGGGCCGCCACCGGGCTGGCCTCAACCTGGGTGATTGCTTCAGCTACGGCCTAGCCATGGTCCTAGACCTGCCGCTGCTGTTCAAAGGCGACCACTTTGCCCGCACTGATGTGAAAGCTGCCATGTGAAGGCACGCGTGGGAAACCAGGACTCAGCTGGTGGTGCCAGGGTTGTCGCCCAGAAACTCCAGGATCTCGCGATCTTTGAGGTTTTGAGCGGCGCCGTTGCAGGGCTCCAGCAGGGGGCGGCCGGCGGCAAGCTCCCGCAGGCAGCCCTGGGTGCGGGCCAGCTCCATTTCCAACACGTCGATGCGCTCCATCAGGTTGCGGATCACATTCGCCTCCGTGTCTGGCAGGGCTGAGTGGGCAAGGGGGTCGATCCTCACCCCGCTCTGATGGATCACCCGGCCCGGGATGCCCACCACCGTGCTGTCGGCCGCCACATCGCGCAGCAGCACCGAGCCGGCGCCGATGCGGGTGTTGGCACCCACGGTGATCGCCCCCAGTACCTTGGCGCCGGCGCCAACCACCACGTTCTCCAGCAGGGTGGGGTGGCGCTTGCCATGGGCCTTGCCGGTGCCGCCCAGGGTGACGCCCTGATACAGCAGGCAGCGGTTACTGATCACGGCTGTTTCACCGATCACCACTCCCATGCCGTGGTCGATGAACACGCCATGGCCGATCCGGGCGCCGGGGTGGATTTCAACGCCGGTAGCCAGTCGCCCCAGCTGGCTCAGCAGCCGTGCCAGCAGGGGCAACGGCGGCAGTCGCCGGGCCCAGAGCCAATGGCTGAGACGGTGCAGGGTTAGGGCGTGCAAGCCCGGATAGCAGAGCAGGATTTCCAGCGTGCCTCGGGCCGCAGGATCTCGTTGCTTGATGATCGCCAGGTCGGCTTGCAGTGCCTTGAGCATGGAGCCAGTTTGACCGAGGGGCCCCCCGTCATGCATGATCTTGAAATCGGCAAAGCCGGTAGTTGCGGATGTAGCTCAGTGGTAGAGCATCTCCTTGCCAAGGAGAGGGTCGAGAGTTCGAATCTCTTCATCCGCTTGATTCAGCCTGCCATTTGGTTCATGTAGCCATTGGGTTCAGGTAGCAAGTAGGCCAATTTCTTTGCGCAGTCCGTCGATGGTGGCGGTGCCTAGGTAGCTCTGGGCGCAGTGCACCACAGGCATCCGTATCAGTTGGGCCCTGTTTTGGCGCAGGCTCTGCTCCACCAGCGGCAGGCTGGGGCGGTCGCAGAGCACGTGGCTGGCGGCCCGCAGCAGGGCTAGCAGGCGGCTGCCTGTGTCGGGGTTGGCGGTCATCACCAGCAGCTCGTTGCCGCGCATGCTGTGCAGGATCACCTCGGCGGCCCGCAGGATCCCCGGGCTGATGCTCACCAGGCCCACGCAGCTGCCCTGGCGCAGCTCCTTGAGTAGGTCGAGCTCGTGGCGAAAATCGTTGAGATCAACGGCCACCGCCCGCACGCCGTGCTGTTTGGCAATCTCCTCCACCGGCTGCAGGAAGTAGCGGCTGGTTACCACCGTGCCGTTGTTGGATTCGGTGAGCACCGCCGCCAGCTCCTCCATCGGCACCACCTCCACCGGCACCTCCAGGCTGGGGATGAGCTCCTCGGCGATCAGCATCGAGGCGCCGATGTCCTCGCGGGGGGTGCTGACTAGCACCCGGGCGCCGCAGCGCAGGCGCCAGTCGATCTCCCGGGTGAATAAGTCGCGGCTCTGCTGCAGGGTGCAGCCGGCATTGAGCAGGCCATCGACGCTCTGGCGCACCTCACGGTCGATGTCTGGCAGGGGACGGCCCCTGGGGCCCGGCGGCGGCTTGATTTCCCGCGGCTTTTGCTGGTCGCGCACATAGATGCCCGATCCCGCCATCGCTTCAACGACGCCGTCGGTTTCCAGCTGGCGATACACCTTGCTGATCGTGTTGCGGTGCAGGCCGGTCTGCATCGCCAGCTGCCTGGTGCTGGGCAATCGGTGCCCCGGCGGGTAATGGCGGGCCGCAATGGCGAAGCAGATCTGGTTGTAGAGCTGCGTCGACGCCGGGATGTCGCTTTCCTGCTGGATGTGGAATCGCACGCCGGGGTTGGGCCAATTGGGCTGGTGGCCACCATAAAGAGGCTTGGCCCTGGGGACAATCCCCCTGTTGGCATACGCGCTTGTGCCGGTTGGGCCTGGTGCAAGTGGGCGGCCCTCCGGGAAGTTGTACATCTGTACAACTTCCTGCACGCGCAAAAACCCAATGCAAGCCCGCCAATGTCCGCCCGCCCAGACCTTCCCTCCAACCGTTCAGCGCTTGAGCGATATGCAGGCGATCGCTAGAGAAGCGATTTAACCCGTGGGTTCTGCAGCGGAACTTGAAGCCACCTTGGTGTTGCCCTTTGGAGCGGCGGCCTTGCGGGGGCTCAGGAACATGATCATGTTGCGCCCTTCCCGCTTGGGGGGCTGCTGGATCTCGGCGTTGTCCTCGAGGTCCTTGGCCATGCGGTAGAGCAGCACTTCAGCTAGGGCGGTGTGCTGGATTTCGCGGCCGCGGAAGATCACGGTGCACTTCACCTTGTCGCCGTCCTTAAGGAAGCGCTGCGCCTGGCCGATCCGCACCTGATAGTCGTGCGAGTCGATCTTGTAGCGCATCTTCACTTCTTTTACTTCCGTCTGGTGCGACTTCTTCTTGGCTTCTTTGGCCTTCTTTTCCTGTTCAAACTTGTATTTGCCGTAGTCCATGATCCGGCACACCGGCGGATCGGCCTTTTCGCTCACCAACACCAGATCGAGCTCGCGGTCCTTGGCAACCTCAAGGGCCTCCTCGCGGGTGATCACCCCCAGTTGACTGCCATCGGCATCCACCACCCGCAGGTTGGGGTAGCTGATGCGGTCGTTGATGTTGGGCAGCTCCCGCACGGGAGCACGGCGGTCAAAACGGGGACGTGGAGGCATTCAGGGGTGTGAAGGATCGCGAAATCGCTAACGCTTCACCCTAGTCCGCGCTCGACCACTTGCAACGCCTGGGCCAACTGCCCCTCGGTGCTGCGCTCTTCCAGCCAGATCGGCGCATGGCGCCGCCTAAACCAGGTGCGTTGCCGTTTGGCGAATTGGCGGGTGCGCTGCTCGCAAAGGGCGATCGCTTCAGTTTCGCTGAGCTCGCCGGCCAGCTGCTGCTTCGCCTCGGCATAGCCGATGGTGTTGAGCAGGGGCAGTTCAGCCCCGTAGCGCTCGATCAGCGCTTCGGTTTCAGCTACCAGCCCCGCAGCAAATAGGCCCTTGGTGCGGCTGGCAATGCGGCCTGTTAGGTCGGTGGGGGTTAGGCCCAGCTCCAGCACCCGCCAGGGCGGCGGCGTGGCCCCCTGCTGGCTGGATAGGGGCCGCCCCGTGGCATAGAGCACCTCCAGGGCCCTTTGGGTGCGCACGGCATCGGCGGGGGCGATGCGGGCGGCGGCCGCTGGATCGCCCTGGCGCAGCAGCTGGTGGCAGAGGGGCTGGCCGAGGGCTGCTAGCTGGGCGCGCAGTTGGGGTTGGGGTGGCACCGCTGGGGGCTCCAGCCCCTGGGTGAGGGCCTGTAGGTAGAGGCCGCTGCCGCCAGCCAGCAGGGCCAGGGGCTTGCTGGCAAGTTCGGCGTTGAGCTGGGCCTCGGCGATCGCCCGAAACTCCTGCAGGTTGATCGGCTGGTCGGGATCGCGCAGATCCAGCAGCTCGTGGCGCGCCTGCCCCCGCTGAGCGGCCGTGGGCTTGGCGGTGCCCACGTCCATCTGCCGGTAGAGCTGGCGCGAATCCACGTTCAGCACCGCCAGATCGAGGGCCTGGGCCAGGGCGATTGCCAGGTCCGTTTTGCCGCTGGCCGTGGGGCCCAGCAAGACGATGACAAGGGGTTGGCCTGCGGACTCAGTGGGGCTCATGGGTCCACCTTGCCAGGGGGTGTCAGCCCGGGTTGGCGGTGGTAAATTGCTTATTGCAATAGGGCTTTTGGGCCCGTTTGCGCCTTACTTGCCCCGGGATTTCGCCGTCCTGTGCCGAATCCCTGGGGAGACCTTCCTGCATGAGCGCTGAAAGCCAAGCTTCCACGAAAATTCAGGCCGCCTATGGCGCCGAGCAGATCCAGGTTCTGGAGGGCCTGGAGCCGGTTCGCAAGCGGCCGGGCATGTACATCGGCTCCACCGGGCCCCGAGGCCTGCACCATTTGGTGTACGAGGTGGTCGATAACGCAGTGGATGAGGCCCTAGCCGGCCACTGCGACCAGATCCTGGCGGTGCTCAACGACGACGGATCTTGCGCCGTCACCGACAACGGCCGCGGCATCCCCACCGATATCCACCCGCGCACCGGTAAGAGCGCCCTTGAAACCGTGCTCACGGTGTTGCACGCCGGCGGCAAGTTTGGTTCTGGTGGCTACAAGGTTTCTGGCGGCCTGCACGGCGTTGGTGTGTCGGTGGTCAATGCCCTCTCCGAGTGGGTGGAGGTCACGGTTTACCGCCAAGACCAGGTGCACACCCAGCGCTTTGAGCGCGGCGCCCCGATTGGCATCCTGCAATCAGCCGCTGGCGAGAAGGGCCGCACCGGAACATCGGTGTGTTTCAAGCCCGATATCGAGATTTTCTCGACCGGCATTGAGTTCGACTACCAAACTCTCTCCTCGCGTTTACGCGAGCTGGCCTACCTCAATGGTGGGGTGCGGATTGTCTTCCGTGACGACCGTGCTGCGGCCCGCAATGCCGCTGGCGAAGCTCACGAAGAGATCTATTTCTACGAAGGCGGCATCAAGGAATACGTCGCTTACATGAATAAGGAGAAGGATCCTCTCCACCCCGAAATCATTTACGTCAACCGCGAAAAGGACGGTGTACAGGTGGAAGCGGCACTGCAGTGGTGCGTGGATGCCTACTCAGACAGCATTCTTGGCTTTGCCAACAACATCCGCACTGTCGATGGTGGCACCCATATCGAGGGCCTGAAAACGGTGCTTACCCGCACCCTCAACACCTTTGCCAAAAAGCGCGGCAAGCGCAAGGATGCCGATACCAACCTAGCTGGCGAAAACATCCGCGAGGGCCTCACCGCGGTGCTTTCGGTAAAGGTGCCCGACCCGGAATTTGAGGGTCAGACCAAGACTAAGTTGGGTAATACGGAAGTTCGCGGCATTGTTGACACGCTGGTGGGGGAAGCCCTCAGCGAATATCTAGAATTCAATCCCTCGGTGATCGATCTGATCCTCGAGAAGGCTATTCAGGCCTTCAATGCAGCCGAGGCTGCCCGCCGCGCTCGCGAGCTGGTGCGACGCAAGAGCGTGCTCGAGAGCTCCACCCTGCCTGGCAAGTTGGCAGATTGCTCCTCCCGCGACCCGGCCGAGTCTGAGATCTACATCGTGGAGGGGGATTCAGCTGGTGGTTCGGCCAAGCAGGGGCG
>NZ_JAGQCP010000078.1:0-7746 GCF_024346255.1 Cyanobium sp. BA5m-10
GGCCAGCTGTCACACCTTCCGCCACTCTTTTGCCACTCACCTACTGGAGAGGGGCCAGGACATACGCACGATCCAGGAGCTGCTGGGTCACAAGGACGTCAGTACCACCATGATTTATACCCACGTCCTGAATAGAGGCCCTCACGGTGTACGCAGCCCCGCTGACGCTCTGTAACTATCTGAACAGTTGGTTCGCGGACCCGTGAACCGCGGCTATCTTGGGCGAAAGTTCTGAAAGACCCTATGCAGGGTAATAAGTCTCAGGGAATTAACGACCCGAGGTGTCTTTGGTTATCGGAAAGGCACAGCTTGCACGCCCCGGTTCACGGAACCGTCCAATAAAGAGTTGGATGGAGCCGCCGAAGGCGGAGGCGGGCAACTGATTGCCAAAGTTTGCAGCTATGGGCAAGATGTAGAAACAGACATAGATCGTGTACTCATCCTGCAAAGCGGCCATGAACATCGATGACATCTTTACAGGGTACAAGCAAGATGGTAATAACTACATCAAAAAGGCCGACTCCAAGAATAAGTGGTGCGGATTTAGCAAAGGAGTGATAGATGAATTGAAAGATAGGCATGGCTTATCCTTTAATATAATTCTCTGGGGCAATACCCCTGTTGATCACTACTTCTGCATCCCGTTTTCAAGACTTGAACACTTGTTCACAGAAAGACTAATGACAAGTGGGAAGTTGGCGGATAAAGGTCTGCGGCGATGGACCGCCACGATTGTCAATAACGTCTTCATGATGCGCGCAAACTCGCAATATTCAATTGATCTAAGTGAGTTCTACGTCGATGCCAGCTCTCAGCTTGCGCCCGTCTTTGGAGCTTTAGTCAATGAGTTTGATGTAGACTACACAATCGAAGATGCGCTTGCAAATGTCAAGATAAGGATCGGCCAGTCGGAGTTTAGGTCTTTAGTCCTCTCAAACTTCGAGTCCAAGTGCTGCATATCACGCATTGCCGAAGCAAGCCTGCTTGTGGCCAGCCACATTATTCCATGGAGCCACGACAAGAGCAAAAGAAGTGACCCGGCGAATGGGCTTTGTCTATTCATCGAATTCGACAAGTACTTTGATCGAGGCCTTATTTCCGTAGACGACGACTTGTCAGTCATAGTGTCTAGTCGGTGTTCCTCTTTATCGGGGCCTCTTCAGGAACGCCTTCTTGCCTTACAGGGGCGGAAATTGGCTGCCCCAGGGGTTACTCCGATCAATCCTTCATTCCTGCTGTATCACCGGCAGAACATCTTTGACCAATTCTAGAGGGCCCATCCAACATCGCCATGCACCTGAGCCGCCTCCACTCATTTTCAGCGCTCACCTATAGCTCACTGCGGCCAGGTGATGGCGAGCGTTAGGCCCTTCGTACATCTTACGCTATGACTACCAAACAAGAACTCCTGGGTCAGTTGACCAACGCGCAGAACAACTACGTTCTGGGGCTCGCGGCAACCTCGCTCTTCACGGAGCCGCTGGCTCTTGAACATTTATCCAAGAGCAACGCTGATTTCGGCACATATAACGTCCCATTCGATCAAGTATCAAAGCTACTTGACAATAAGCAGGATCGCGACATTGCTTTGAAGGAATTCCTGACGATGCTGCTGCGCGCAATCATCAAGGAATCGTTTGAGCTGATCAAGGACTACTCCGACGAAACAAACCAATCTGCGCTGCTCAAGGGGCAACCGTGGTTCCAGTTTGCGCGGGTAATCAGAAACTGTATTTCGCACAACTTTCAGTTCGAATTCACTCCATATGACAAGGGGCTTCTCCCCGTCGCATGGAAAGGCAAGACCATCACGCTAGCCCTAGACGGTCAGCCGCTACCATTGAGCTTATTTGGATATGTCGAAGCGTGGGAACTTTTCTCCGAATTCAAGGCATTCGCGGGGGTAAGACTTAAGTGAAGGGACTTAACCACTCGGCGAACCGGAAGCACGGGAGCCCGCGGTGCATTCCAAAGCTCAGGACAGCACGCGTCTGTTACCGAGAACGTTAGGCCTCTACTAAGATGCGCAAATGAGCAACAGTAATCAGCAAAAGAAGTTCGAGAAGGCGAGCAACTTGGCGAACCTGCTTGTCGCACACGCTACTGGCAATCCTGCTAATTCCAGTGAATACGAGGCGCTTCGCCAAGAACTCCTAGCTGATTCAGAAGTCGCATCGCTGATGCCTGACTTTGTGCGTACGAATAGAAATCTCAGCTCGTTCTGGGGCTTTATTAAGGACAAGTTCGGAACTTACGCTGAACGAAGAACCTATCTGTCCCAAGAGTTCACGCCGCTGCTTGACCTTTTGGAGTTCGGTGCTCCTTCCGCAGAAGCCACCAGCACTTCAGCTACCTCGGCAAATTCAAAGATCTCCGTAGCGAGGAACAAGCGCAAGGTTTTCATCGTGCATGGACATGACAACGAGGCAAAACAGGAGGTTGCCCGCTTTATTGAGTCAATTGGCCTTCAAGCAATCATCCTTCATGAGCAGGCGAGCGCCGGCATGACAATCATCGAGAAAATCGAAAGGTATTCAGGTGACGCCGACTTCGGGGTTGTCTTATACACTCCATGCGACCTGGGACGAGGTGAGCACGAAACCAATGTTCCAGCTAGAAGCAGAGCTCGACAGAACGTAGTTTTTGAACATGGTTATCTATTGGCGAAATTGGGTCGCGAAAACGTCTGCGCGTTGGTGAAAGGGGGCATAGAGACGCCAAACGACATAAGTGGAGTCGTCTATGCTGGCTTTGATGTGCAAGGTTCCTGGAAGGCTGAGGTGGCCAAAGAACTGAGGGCGTGCGGCTATGAAATCAAGTCTTGCTCCTAGAGTCATCTTCCGTTGTCACAGGCCTAACATCCAGATGCAGATGACGGGAGCAGGGACTACCTATCAAGGCGCTGCAATCCTGCCCGCTTCTGATCTGGAGCGTTATACAGGCTGGACGCTCCGGCTAAAATTTTGAGGTGAGCCGCCTAACTCCAAAGCGAGATGTCGTTCGCGCCCTGTTTGCGCGGTCAGGTAATCGCTGCGCTTTCCCGGGGTGCACAGCGCACTTGGTTAACGAACGAAACCTGTTTGTAGGGCAGATCTGCCATATAGAAGCTGCAGAGTCTGGCGGCGAGAGATACGATCCCCAACAGACTGACGATGAAAGGAGAGACTATTGCAACTTAATTCTGATGTGCTACCCGCACCACGTAGAAACAAATGATGTTGAAGTCTACACCGTAGAAATACTCAAGCAGACGAAGGAACACCATGAGAGAGTCTTCCTTTCGAATCCCTTTAAAATAGACGAGACCCTGCTATACAAGGTAACTGCAGAAATGGAGGGCTACTGGGACCGAGTTGACAAGCTACATCGACTAAGTCATCAAACGCCCGATCTCGCAATTCAGGTCGATACCACCCAATCCTATGCGGATCTCAATGAGAAGGCAAAGGGTTTGCTTGGTGAATTTCATAGGCTGGCTGACTATATAACTAATCAAGAGGATGAGATTTATGCAGAGCTACTCTCCTTCTTGGCGAGTCACGGCATCAATGATGAATTGATCACTTCAAATTCAAGAATATTCAGGCCCTACTCTCTGAGAAACTGGGAGCCTTTGACATTGGGTTTTGAAAACACATCGCGAAAGCTCTTTCTGTTATTAATGCAAATGGAACTGCAGTTTCTAACGGATCACCTTAAGGTGAATCCACGCAACCAAGACGCCAGGAGAAGACTTGATTTGCTGAAAGATGAGTTTGAGCGGCTTGCGGTTTCTGCTATTCACATGGACTAGGCTGTATAACATCAAGATTCACCTGGCCGCAGCCTGTGTATGGCCTGCCATTCGCATAGGTTCTTGCGGACAGGTGATCTTGAGCGTTGGACAGAGCATGCGCGCCATTACTGCAAGCCGCGAGTACATTCTGTTGATCATGCCCTTTAAGTTATGACAACAACAAAAGGTGCCGACGAATCAGAAGAAGACAAGTATGGTTTATTATCTTGGCAAGCAAGGCCTATGCAGGCCACAATCGAAAAGATCATCAATAGCAAAATTGCTGATGATGAGCATAATGCCCCCAAGGAAGTAATCACAGCAGCAACAGGCAGATGGGATCTGACAACTGGAATTAGACCAGTTGACTTGTATGTCTATTTAAAAGCTCGTTTCGGCGAGCCCAACGGGATAACAATGATCTCAAAGAATCATGAAGACAGCGATAATCTGATTCATTGGCACTATTCACTTGAAACCAGCCTTGGACAACTTGATTTTATCTGCTGGTCATTCAGGCTAGAGATATGGCATCCACTTGCGCCATGCTTCTCTGATCCAAATGACTTTCTTCTTGCAGTCAAACGGGACTTTAGCCGGTTTTCTACATCCATGAAGGAGATACGTAAGGGTCTTGAGAAGTGGAAGGTGTTTCTTAATCCATACTTTCGACTAAAGACAATGATCGAGACTCAGCTTCAAGAGCTTGAGGATTTAAGATTGGAAGAGGTAAATGAACCAACTCAACCACGCACAGCAGAAGAAGCCGAGTCATTCACAGAGGCCTTTTCCGATGCAGCCAAAAAGTTCACTAAAGCAGCACAGATCGGATTAGGAATTAGAATGTTGACCCCTGTATGGGCGGAGTCCTTCATTAATCTTCTTTTATTTTTGATGGCCAGGCCTGAAGTTAGGGGCGACAAGCGACTATACGATGGAATTATGCGTCAGAACATTGATGTTCGAATACGAGGGATCCATTTGAACTGTGTTGGCTTCGTGAGCCAAGTTAAGTACGACGAATGGGATGCATGCAAGAAATTTCATTCCATGATGAACAGGCGAAATGATCTTCTTCATGGGAATGTTGATCCTGGGCTTACCACATTTGATGAGCTGTACTTTGAGCATAAAACACCTCTGTATATTGAGTTTAAGGACTTCTCCTTCTTCTCGTATAAAGCTACACTGCTAAATGCCACGCCGGAGCAGGCTTTGGAGGATTATCAAACTGTCCAAGACCTCGCGTCTCACATCCTATTGTGCATTGACTGCAAGATTAGAGAGGACGTCGTCCGTCTTGTTCTTTCAAGGCATTTGGGATGGGATGAAGGAAGGCAGAGGGTGGGAATTTTGTTTCCTGATCATTTAGCCGATGCAGTTTTCAGTTTTGGATCAAGTGGGTGACTAGTTTAGTGCCTGTCCAACATGCCCCTCGAGTGGACAGGCCTCCACCGATGCACTCCTTCCGCTTTCAACAACTTGCCTGCCACTCAGGGGCAGCGTTATAATATCCACAAGAGGTGGGTCAGAAAGTGCAGAGCGTCGTCTACGTGCTCACCAATCCTGCGATGCCAGGTATTTGCAAGATTGGCAAGACGAGACAGGAGGATGTGGGCACTCGACTTAGCCAGCTCTACACTACTGGCGTTCCAGTTCCATTCAGTTTGGAGTATGCTTGTCAGGTTGATGACTGTGATGCTGTAGAAGACGCGCTTCACACTGCATTTGGCCCTTCCAGGGTCAATCCCAAGCGAGAATTCTTTCGAATTGAGCCCGACCAAGCAATTGCAATCCTGAAGCTGCTGAATACGGCAGTCGATGCTACTGCAGAAGTCTCCTCTGAGCCAACCGGTATCGACGAACAGTCCCTCCAGGCCGCAAAAACACTGAGATCACGCCGTCCAAATCTGAACTTTGAGGAGATGGGAATACCCAACGGGGCAACCCTCATGTGCACGCGAAATGATTCAGTTGTTACCATTGTGAATCCCAAGAAAGTCGACTACGAAGGCGAGTTGATAGGGCTTTCAGTTGCGACTGCAAGAGCAATGGGCACCGATTATAATCTTAATCCTGGACCGTACTGGACTTACGAGGGCAGAACAATAAGCCAGATCTATAATGAGACCTATAGCGACGGCGATTGATTCCTTCGTTTCCATCCGTCTAACACCGCCATTCGCCTGAGCCGCATCCACCAGGCTATATCCTTCGGTGAGCAAATTTTGCGGCCTGGTTGGCGAGCGTTATACATACCACCCGTGTAGCCTGTCTCGTTATACAAGAGATAGTCCAAGCTTTCCTCAATCGTATTCACAATGAGAGGCAACGTGAGATCGACCCTCCAAAGTCCATCTGAGGAATACCAGCCTCTCGCGTTGTTTGAGCAACGGTGTCGCACGATCTATCGACTGACGTGCAAGCATGGGACAGAGCATGCGCTTCGCCTTGAAGACGAGAGAGCGACTCCCGAATCATTTCGCCGAGCGTGTCATATTAGATTTGCCGAAGCTCAAATTCTTATTCTCGAAGAGCTCATTCAAGTTCAGGATTCAAAAAAAGAACTTAATGCAAAACTGAAGTCCGCAAGGAAGGGTCGCGACAAGCTTGCATCTACGGAGGTAAAGCAGCAAATCGGCTTGGAGAACCTCAAAGAACATATTATCCGCAAACTCGCAGACTCGATAGCATGGCATTTAATTGGTGGCCAAAACTACATCGCACGCCGGCTATGTCTTCGTGAATCAAGCAGGCCTACGCTTAAGGCCTCAAACCTTGCATCAGTATTGAACTTCGTCAACGAATACAACGGCAGCAATCCTCTTGGCTTTGCTCTAATATCAGATATCACAAGCTTTGTTCAGCTGGGTGACGTGCTGCTGATAGGAGGAAATGGGTTGCAGATCATAGAGGTCAAGGAGGGGGCTAAGAATCATGAGTCAATGAGTTTTATTGCCGAGAATCTACTTACTGAGGCAGAGGATGAGCAGATAAGGAAAGCTCTGGATGACCACCCACTTAATGAACAAATTCGAAGAATCTTGCGACAGCATACAAAGATGACGCAAGCCACCACACTACTCAACACTGGTGGCGGCATTGACCCTGCAACTGGTGAAAGAGTACAGATACCGGACATGTATCACACTGAAGAACACTATTTTGATGAGCTTCAGAACCTGATCACTCAGCTTGGGCCAAAGAAGGATTGGGCATTGACAGTTTTAGAAGGTGGCCTTTACATTGGTGCATACAAAGGGGTATGGAGGAGATTGGGGCCATCCTTACTCAGAAGAACAGCTTATGAAGAGATTAACGATACATATCCTGTTACAAGCCTGCGCGAGGGATTGGCACAAGCGCTAGTTGAGCCTATCTTTGTGAAACCACTTAGCGAAGATCAGATATTTGACATTACTTTTGGAAGAGTGGCTGTTTTCATATTGCTTAGGCTGGACCAGATGTTGAGTCTCTATTCGGGCACACCAGCAAGGGCTGAGTTTCTATCAGTAAAGCAAAGCCGCAAACAGCAGGAGAAATGCAGAGAGCACAGTCTGTTTACGCACGAAGGGCAATGCGTCAGGGTTGTTTACCCTACGGGAACTTCATTTCTGATGGGCGACGGTGTTCGCACACGAGTTGTCTTTGATACCCTTACCCCTCAGTGTGTGGTGGCTATGTCGGCCAGTGACTCAACTAGCGCTGTATAACATCCAGATTCAGAAGGCGGTGTGCAGGAATGTCTGCTATTGCCATTGGCTTCGGCCCGCTTCTGATCTGGAGCGTTAGTACAGCAAGTGATTTCCCTCAAATCTGGCCTGTAGCAGCTCAAGCCGATTCATCAGCTTTTGGAGCTTCTGCTCCTTCCTCTTTTTGACACTAGGTGACCCATCAAAGTGGCTCATCTCATTGCCCAAGAGATAGTCAACAATGTCTTTGGGCTCGCAAGGCTTGGCTCCCATCCACTT
>NZ_JAGQCP010000079.1:0-7595 GCF_024346255.1 Cyanobium sp. BA5m-10
GGGTTCATAATGGATAAACGGAGCTGCGCAATCAGCTTCCAGGCAGTCATCCCCTGCCTGCCACTGTTCACCCTCCGGAGAGGGTCACAGGACCTCCTGAGTTACACCACTCAGAGGGGCGCTACCCAGCCCGTGCATGGTCGCCACCTGATAGGGGCTGCCGAGCCAATGAAAGCTTGAATAAGGCCATCGGCTCAGGACAGTGCCTCGGAACGCACAGGACACGCGAACCTATTGTCCTTGCAGATGCTGCAGATATTGCGTTTATTTCGATTAAGATTCACTTGGCCTTCCCCTCCTCCTGTCCATGGCCGTCGCTCTCCCCAGCTCCATTGAGCCCGTGATCCCTACGGCTGAGGCGGCTGAGGCCGCAGGGGCGAGCTTGCGCGATCTCACCAGCTTCCGTGCCAGCCATGGCCTGCGCCAGGCCTGCCTCTCCCTAGACCTGCAGGATGGCCAGCGCGCATCCGTTCCCATCCCGCCCGCGGTGCTGGAGTTGCTGCAAGGAATCCTGGTTCAGATGGCCCAGGGCAATGCCGTCACGCTGGTGCCGGTGCACGCCGAACTCACGACCCAGCAGGCCGCTGATCTGCTGAATGTGTCGCGGCCCTTTCTGATCGAGCGGTTGGAGCAAGGGGAGATCCCCTTCCGTAAGGTCGGCACCCATCGGCGCATCCGCTTGGCCGACCTGATGGCCTACAAGCACGCCATCGATCAGCAGCGTGCCGCAGCCCTCGATGAGCTGGCTGCCCAGGCCCAGGAGCTGGGCATGGGCTACTGAGGTGAATCGCTTCACCGTCGTCTACGACGCTTGCGTTCTCTATCCCGCTCCACTCCGCGATCTGTTGATGCGCCTGGCGCTCACCGATCTCTACCGGGCTCGCTGGAGCAACCAGATTCACGACGAGTGGATCAACGCTGTGCTGCGGAACCGGTCTGATCTCTCCAGAGCGCAGTTGGAGCGAACCCGCGCGCTTATGAATGCTCACGTGCGTGATGCGCTTGTCGATGGTTATCAGCCCCTTATTCCAGCTCTGGAATTACCAGATCCGGATGACCGCCATGTTCTGGCTGCCGCCATCCAGTGCGGTGCCGATCTGATCCTCACCTTCAACCTGGGCGATTTCCCAGAGCACGCCCTGGCGAGTTATGGGCTTGGCGCCTGCCATCCCGATCCGTTTCTGCTGGATCAGTTGAACCTGGATGCCGAACGGGTCTGCATGGCGATGCGGCAGCACCGAGCGAGCCTCAAGAACCCACCAAAAACAGTCGAGGAGTACCTGGTAACCCTGGAGGAACAAGGGTTGAGCAGGTTCTCGCAGGCCGTGCGGCATTACGGCGCTGAGCTCTGAGCGCGTAGGCCATGGGCCAGCCGCTGCTCTGCCTTTGCGAAAGCGTCGTCCACCACGTCATCCCCGCACCAGCGGCTGTAGGCCGCCAGATGGGTTTCCACTGAGTGGCCCATGGCTGCTGCGACCACCTTGGGAGGCAGCTCGCAAGTGATGTGAGCGCGGTGGGCATAACCGTGGCGGCAAGAGTAGAGCACCAGTTTCTCGCCCTTCTCTTCATACTCTCGCCGTAGTTGCTGCCAGAGAGGACGCCGCCGCATATAGGTGCCAAGGTCCTCAGCGCCATGACCTGGTCGCATCGGCGGCATGCGGTCAGCTCGAAATGCTTTCTCGAGCTGCCAGGGCTTGGCCCATTCGTCACATGGCAGCAGTCGCAAAACCCTGGATCGGGTGCGACCTCGACTGGAAACCTTCTGGTAGGTGGTCCAGAGCTGCCCTTTCTGGATCTCCAGGTGTTGCAATTCTTCCGGCCGCAGACCGTAGGCAGCCATTAACTGAAACGCCAATCGCCAGCGCGGATCAGGTATGGCCTCTGCCAAATCCAGCACATGGCTGGCCTCAATGGGTGTTGTAATCCCCCGTTCTTCTCGCTTGCGGCCCACATAGATAGAGAGATCAAGCGGCGGTGCCCAGGATGAAGGTAAGCGTTCTGAATCGACGCCCCAACGTAAAAGTGCTGCCGTGAATTGAACCTGTAACTGACGGCCACGCGATCCTGGCCTGTCCTTCCAGGACTCAATCACGCCCTCCAGTAATTGTTTAGGTGAAATGGGTCGACGCTTTCCGCCAACTGCCTCGAGGATCACACCCATTCGCCGCCAGTAGAGCTGATCCCAGGTGCTCTGCTTGATAGCCCCACTGCTGAGTTTGTGATCTTTGAATCCTTGAATTAATTGAGGCCAGTTGATTGCTTCACTAACCGTCATTCCGACATGGCTCGATTCCTCCGTAGGAATTCGCGCATGAGTTTCGATGGCTAGATCAAGGGGTACGCCATCGCTGTAATCGGCATGAATAGCAAGAATGGCTGCATGAATGGCCTGCCGCTCAGAAGCGGCCCAATCAAATAGCAAAACCCGCTGCTGGCGTGCACCACCTGCGGCAGAAGCTGAGACGTTCAGCAGAACCCGCCCACGCATCTCAGAAACAGTCCAGCCACTGCGAGGTCCCAGATCCGAGGTGAGCGACAAGCGCAGCGCTGCTACCCAGCCACGGTCTTTGGCTGCCCGTGCTGGGCGAGAGGCAGTGGTGGCTTTTGGCACGGCTCTAGGAAATCAGGCACGCACGACACCCCTTGCAAGAGAATCTGCAAGAGAATCACCTTTTCAGCTTGGCACGCTCCGCCACTGCCCGCCATCGGCTGGCAGGGCAAAAGCCAGTGACAGCAATGGTTTTGAGCCAGTAAATCCAGTTATTGCAACCGGTCCGACGGACCCCATTTCACGAGCTTTGGGAGCACTAGGTCGCAGGTTCGAATCCTGTCGCCCCGATTGACTTTTCACCGATAGACCAAGGGAGATGCGCACAAAATGCGCACAATCTCCTGGGTTCTCGCCAGTTCCTCGACGGAAGCGAGAGCTCTTTGAGCCTGCTGCGTGAGAGCAAAAGGGCTCTGCAGAAGGCGAAAGAGGGGGGCTTGGCTTGGGCTTTGCCCGAGGGATCGCTTTGATCTCGGTTTTTTTCTGCCACCCCTGGTTTCAAGGCTCCCCTTCCGGCCAGCCAGCACCACCACGAGCCAGCGCCTAGTCATTTCCGGCACTACGACACCCAGGCAACCCCTGTTAAGAGCGCAGCTGCAACTGCCACAGGCGCCTGCAGGCCTTGGAAGCCACCAGAGAAGCCTTTATGGCCGGCGGCTGATCTCGGGTGCTCATCGCTCCCATACAGCTGTCCTGGGGCCGGGCAGGGATGGAGCAGGCCATCGCTTGGGCCTAGTGAAAGCAGCACGGCACCCGCCGGGGGTGCTGCTGGTGGAGTTCCTAGATGTGCCTTGGGACTTACCAAGAGAGCGCAGAGAGGGCTCCAGGCGTCGTCGGCTGTCCTGAACTTGCCACAGCTGCGCCGTGGCTGAGGTCAGACAGCCGCCGCCGCCCTCCGCCCCTGCCCTGGGGTGCGGGGATGGAGCGCAAGGGGGGCATGCCCGCGGCTGCGGTGCCAGATATTCCAGAAGGCTGGCTGATGATTGAGATGGGAGTGAAAGCCCTGGTCTTTGGTTATGCCCGTCCGACTGGATTTGGCCTGCGTCTGTCAGCAAAGATCCGTCAGATCGCTTGATGCAGCTGGCCTTGGCTGAGCCAATAATTCAATTGTACTGGTAGAATAAGGGCTGCGCCAAAGGCCCCAAGTCCATCGCCTGCGGTAATCCAATTCCCTGATCTCGCCAGCACTACCGCTCTTTTATTTGCGGTGTGTTGCCCCGATCAGTTGTCACCTCTGGCAGCTGATTCATGCATCTTTATCTCTCATCTAGCACTGAAATAGCCCCATCCCACTCGCTCGTGATCGCAGCCGGTGGTGGTCGTGATCTGGCCTGGCCCCAGCAGCGGGTTGCCGCTGAGCTGCTCGCCCGCAGCGGTGGCCGGCTGGTGCATCTGCTTCTCCATGGCGGCGCCCGCGGGGCCGATGCCGCCATTGGTCGCGCTGCCCAGCAGCTGGGTTGGTCAGCTCTCGTTATGCCCGCCCAGTGGGAGCGGCATGGGCGGGCCGCTGGGCCAATCCGTAATCGTGAGCTAATCGAGCAGGCCGTTGCCCGCGCTGTTACCCACAGCTCTCCTGGCTCTATCGCTTCGGTGCTGGTAGTCGCCTTCCCCGGTGGTGCCGGCACGGCCTCGCTGGTGCAGCAAGCCAGGCGCATGGCCTCGCGCTCTCCGGTGCCGATCTCCGTGGCTGAGGTCCGTGCATTGGCCGGGCCGCTGGCTATTCCCGCCGCCGCCCATTCCTGAAGCCTTCTGCGCCTGATGGCGCTCTCCGTCCCATTCATCCCCTCTCACCGTCATGGTCGTACTCACCCCCATTTCAGGCGCTGTCAGCGCTGTTTCAGCGGCAGCCCCCTCGGAATCAGGCCCTGCATGCTCCCTGCAGCGCTCCGGTTCCCTGTGGCAGCTGGGCAGCGAGGCCCAAGAGCTCACCACCGCCATCGGCCAGCTGGCCGAGCAGCTGGAAGCTGATGATCCCGAGCAGCGCGCTCTGGCCTTGGCAGAGCTGGAGGCCGCACTTCTGGCAGAAGAGGGCAATAAGCAGGCCCTCGCCGCTAAGGCCGATGCCACCTGCTGGGTGATCGAGCACCTGCGAGGTCAGGCCACCTACCGGAGCCAGCAAGCCAAGCGCCTCACCGATCTGGCCCGCTCTGATGCCGCCCGGGCTGATGCGTTGGAGGAATCGCTGATCTTTGTCCTCACCCAGCTGCAGCCGGCGGCTACGCGTTTCTCCTTCCCCGATCACGAACTCAGCAGCCGCAAATCATCCGCCGTTGTGATCGTCGACGAAGACGCCCTCGATCCCGAGTGGCTCACCTTCTCCACCACAAGCAAGCCAGACAAAAACGCCATCAAGGAAGCCCTCAAAACCGGCCGTCAGATCACCGGTGCCCAGCTGCTCAACCGCCGCTCCTGGCGCATCCACTAAGGGGCCAGGGGGGGGGGCAGAGCCCCCCCCCCTCGATATGGGTCTGTTGCAAGAGCGGGCCCATACCCCTTCCACCCAAATCACCTCTCACATCGCAGTATTCCCATGACCATCGCTGTCTTCTCCACCGAGCAGATCGCTGCCCTTTCCACTCCACTCGATCGCGCCAAGGTCCAAACCCGCAGCCAGGCTGGCCGCTCCTTGGCCTACCTGGAGGGGTGGCAAGCGATTGCCGAGGCCAACCGCATCTTTGGCTTTGACGGCTGGCAACGCGAAACCATTGCCGTGCAGTGCGTATCTGAGCGGGAGCGCACCCTCGGCAGCAGCAACCGTGCCGGCTGGGGCGTTACCTACACAGCCAGGCTGCGCATCACCGTTGGTGACGTGATCCGAGAAGGCAGCGGTGCCGGCCATGGCATTGACATCGACCTAGGCCAGGCCCATGAATCAGCCCTCAAGGAGGCCGAAACCGACGCTATGAAGAGAGCGTTGATGACCTTTGGCAATCCCTTTGGTCTGGCGCTCTACGACAAGCAGCAACGAGAGGTCACCAGCTCGGCAGCACCTACGCCGGTGCCAAGCGCCAACCCCAGCAGCAGGCCAGCAGAAGAGGCGCCGAGGCGCGAGTCCCAATCACCTGCTCAGCGAGAGATAGACCCAAGCCTTGATCCGCTTGATCCAGGCACGATCCACCAGCTACACAGCACCATTCGCTCCCTACCTCGCCCGGCACTGGAAGGTCTCACCAAGGCCTTCCGCAAGCGTTTTCAGGTGCCGCCAGATGCACCCTCAATTGCTGATCGCATCAGCCAGCGCCGCCATCACGAATGGATTGAGGCGTTTCTTGTGCAACACCAGCAGCTGGTGGCCTGAGCCTCAGCGCTGCAGCAACCAGCGCAGCAGCGAAAGGCCAATAATCAGCCCGATGCCGGTGTTCCAGAGCCAGGACGGCCGTTCGGCCAACCGCTGCAACCAAGGCGGCAGCTGATCACGCCACTGCTCCATTGCCAGCACCGCCAGCAGCAGCAGGACCAGGGGGATGCCGATGGCCAGAACAAGCTCGCGCAACATCGGCCCTTATCCGCTGAGCGCACCGTATCGAGGGCGCAAGGGGAAGGCAGCAAAGCCCGCCAACCGTGCTAGTACATGCGTACGCATTGATCATGACTCATGGGTGTCCCTCTCCCCCGGCCAGCAGCACTGAATACCCGGCTCGAAACCCCGATCGAGGAGTGGCCCTACCTCGATGAGGGCACCATGCAGAAGACCCGCAGCCGCAAGGTCTGCATGACCTGCCATTGGTTTAGGCATCACGCAGGGGTGAACTGCATCCCGCTGCTCACCTGTCAGGTGCACCAGGGCTTGATCGCCCATGGCGAGCACCTCACCAGCCGCTGCCAGGGCTGGACTGACGACCTGGTGCGTCAGAAGGGCTGGGCGCCGGAGGTGGCCTGAGCAGCTAATGAACGCGAAGAACAGTCCCGGCCGGCCGCCGCTCTCTCCGCAGGAGGGCTGGATTAGCGATGGCCGCCAGGTGCTTCATTTCCAGCCGCGCCGCTACGACCGCTGGAGCCAGAAGCTGGATGTGACTTTTGGAGAGGTGATGCCCGGCGGGGAGCCACCGCTGCTCAAACACCGCAGGGAGCTGATGCGAAATGAGGCGATCAAGCTCTGGGCTCAGAAGCGCAGAGCCGGCTGGCAGGTCTGCGAGCCGCAGTGGACGCCGCCACCACTGAGCAGGGCCTGAGCTGCTACATGCCACAAAGCAATCCCACCTTGCTCCGATCTGCAGCCAGAAGCAATGCGTTTAAAAACTGATTGTGCTCAACGGCTAGCTCAGCGATGCTGTGCTCATCAACCAAGGAGGCGCCCAACATGGACGACACGCCACCCCGCCAGGTTCCAGAAGCACGCTGACTACAGGCCCCTGCTCCAACAGTCTTTATCTATCCGTGAGCGGGTCGTTCAGCCGGGCAATAGAGCAGCATTCCCCAGTGCAGCTCACCTTGTGCGCCTGACTGATCGACACTCCAGCCGCACCGCCGCAGGTGCCCTCAGGAGGATCATCCGCCCCACCCCTGTAATGCATGGCCCCAGGTGCCAACGCCAGCAGCTTCGCAAGCCCATTCCACGCTCCAGCGTGTGAGGACACGACGACCCCCGGGGCAAACCTTGGGGGTTTTGTTTTGTCAGTTCAACAATCCCTTCTCAGCGACAAGGCGCACTGCTGCCTCCGCCGCCTCTATGCAGCGCTGAGCCCGGCGTTTGGCATCGTCCTGGCCCTGAGCCCGCAGTAAATACCCCTCCATCGCCTCCGGCGTTTCGATCACGGCCAGCAGGCCAGCGGTTCGTGCAGCTAAGGAGCCAGCAGCAAGCAGACGGCTCACCAAGCCCAGGTCCCAGAGCTGCTCCCCCCTGGAGCCGGGAGCGAACAGCTCCTGGCGCAGCACCGCTAGCAGTGACTGCTTAAAGGCATCGAGCTGCCCTGGCCTTAGCCGGCGGCTGTTGGGCAGGCCCGCCGCTTCCCCTGCAGGGATCACGGCTGCACGATCCGGCGTGTGCTCCACGCTCCAGCTCAGACCGGTGCCCGGCAGCCCCACGGTTGACAGGGTGCCGCCGCTG
>NZ_JAGQCP010000008.1:0-77925 GCF_024346255.1 Cyanobium sp. BA5m-10
GCAGGGGATCATCAGCACACCGAACCAGCCCACATAGAGGCGGTTGTTGGTGGAGGTGACCCAGTCGCAAAACTGGTTCCACGCAGAAGCGCCTTGGCGCTGCTGAATAGTGGTTGTCATGAGAACGAGAAGAGGTTGTTCCAGAGGAACGGGTATGGAAGGTGGCAAGCCACCAGACGGAATCCCGTCGAGCGCAAGAACATTGCGTAACAGGACTGTAACGGAAGATTGCGGGATTAGTGAGAAGGCCGGCCGGGAGGCGCCAAAGCCCTGCTGATGGATCCTATAGGTAACGCTTATGTTGGGGTGCGGCGGCGGCAATCCGTAGCCAGCAGGCCAGCCCACTGCTAAGCAGAGGACTGCTCAGGATGCGTCTCGGCATGGCCCTGCTCGTTCGATTTAAAGCCCTGCCTCTACGGGCCAGCCTGGCCACAGCAACCGTGGCCGCAGCCTGCCTGTTCTCTGCTGGCTGTCAGCGCCAACCCTCGGCCGAGCTGCAAAAGCTGCAGCAGCGCCAGGAGCAGTTGGAAGTAAAGATTCAGCAGCTAGAGCAAAAGCTCAACGCGGCGCCCGCCGCTAACGGCGCCGACCCAGCTGGCAAGCCCCCGGCTGGAGCGATCAAATCCCTGACGTACCGCAGCGGCACTTCAGATGATCGCCTGCGCGTTTATTGGGCTGATGGCAGCAAGAGCGACCTGCCCTGCACCAAGGAGCAGGCCACCTTGGTGTGTGGTTAAGTCGCCTTGACACTGACAGAGCCGCTGCGTTGAGCTGGATCTGTCACATCGATAAACCCATGGGTTCACCTTTTGCTTCAGCAGCGGCGTTGTTGAATCCGCGACTGCTGGCGGGTGGCTTGTTGGTGGCCAGTTGCCTGGGCGCTGGCAGCCTTTCATTTGTGAATGCGGCGCCGGCCCGAGCCCAGGCGGAGGCACCCGTCCCATTAAGCGCCGTGCGGGCCCTCAACTTGGCTCGCAACACAGCAGTGCAGAGCAACGGGGGCTTGGGGCTCTACCGACCAGACAAGTGCATGTTTGAAACGGCTAGCGCCGGCAACAAATGCCTGATCAGCTCAACCAGCGATGGCTATCTCTTTCGCTTCCTAGGCGGCGCCCCTGGCTGGCAGCAACTAAATCTGGCGGCTTCGGTGGAAACCGAAATCCGCATCTCCAGTGACGGGAGCACCGTCCTTGGCATCGACTACAACGGCGCCCCGCGTTGAGCCAACTGGGAGGAAATGTCTGTTAAAGCCAGCAACCAGTCAGGCCCAACCGGCCAACACTCCCTGCGAGTGAGGCTTAGGGCAATGCCCTTTTCGCCGTAGGCGGCCTCATTCACAAAGACGGGCCAAACGGACTCCCCCGCCAAATCCGGCGGTAGGGCCAGGCCAATTTCCTTGCCGCAGGGATCAATAAACACCGGATCTCCCGAACGCAAGGGACGCCAGTCGCGATGCTCTAACTCCGGATGCAGGCAAGCGGCAGGTGAACCATCTGGATGGCGCGGCAAATCCAAGCTGCCCAGATGGCAATGCACCACTAGCTCAGCCGGCAGCCTCAGGCGGCCTCGCTGGGCTGCCGCCAACACGGCCAGGGCCGCCTCAACGCCGAGCTGGCTTTGACGGCAGATCTGAGCCTGGATAACCCCCTGGGGCACCGGACCCACCTCGATAACCAGGCCGCAGGGCCAGCGCTCAACCAAAAAACCCGTTTGGGAAGCATCGGCCTCGTGCAAGTAAATCGGCAGCCCCAGCTCCCCCTGCAAACCCGCCGCCAGAGCTAGATCGGCCGGCCTCCGGCCATAGAGCACCAAGGAGTTACCCATAGCGCTGGTGGTGCTGTGCAGGTCGAGCACCACCAACGAAGGGGATTCAGCATCAGGGCCATGGCAAGCGAGCAGCTGGCGAGCGCGCTGCAGATCAGCTTCGTTTCTCGAGGAATCCGCCAGCAGCTCGGGAGCAAAGCAGCGATTTAAATCCCGCTCCACATAGCGCTGATTGGCTTTGTGGGCAGCTGGGTTGCCAAGCACCAACGCCACATCAAGGCCGTGGCGCTGCAGGGCCTCGGGCTGGCGGCGCCAGTGCTCCAGCAGCCAGGGGGCGTTGCGTTCATTGCCGTGGGTGCCGGCCACGATCAGCACCTGGGCCGGTTTGACGATTTGGCTGATCAAAAAGAAGAAGGCCAGAAATGGATTTCGGCCCCAGCCTGACGCAGATTCAGAGCTCTGCCGCCCCCGCAACCATGCCTCCCCCCGCCCCCTTGGTGCGCACGGCCCGCGCGGTCTGGCACTGGCAATGGCAACAGTTAATGGGTGGCCTGGGACCTGCTGATGCCGAGGGCAACTACCGCCGTCCCAGCGGAGCCTTCACGGCGCTGCCGCCCCTGCCCAGCGAAGCCGGCGCGGCTGATGGGCACGTGTTGATTGTGGGGCGCAGCTGCCCCTGGGCCCACCGGGCCTGGCTGGTGTGGAGCCTGCGCCAACTGGGCAGCAGCATCAACCTGGTGGTGGTGGACCCCGATCCAGCCGAGGGGCGCTGGCGCTTTGCCGAGCCCTTCGAAGGCTGCGCCAGCTTGATCGAGCTCTACCAGCAATCAGGCTCTGATCCGGGGCAGCGGGCCACGGTGCCGGCGCTTTATTCCCGCAGTGAGCGGCGGATCCTGGTTACGGAGAGCGCCAGGCTGATCGAGCTGCTCAACCGCTGGCCCGCTCCAGCAGGGCCCGATCTGGAGCCCCATAACCAGCATGAAGCCACAAAGAAGTGGCGCACGCGGCTGCAGGACGACGTCAACGACGGGGTGTACCGCTGTGGTTTTGCCCGCACCCAGGCTGCCTACGACCGGGCCGAGACGGCCTTGTTTGCAGCGCTCCTGGACGCCAATGGGGCCTTGGAGCAATCTCCCTGGCTAAGTGGGGCCCAACTGAGCCTGGCCGACATAGGGCTTTTCCCGACCCTGATCCGGCTGGAGCTTGTTTATGCACCCCTGTTCGGTTGCAGCCGCCTACCCCTTTGGCAGCTACCAGCCCTATGGGACTGGCGCCGGCGCTTATACAGCCTGCCCGGCGTGGCCGAGACCTGCTTCCCGGAGGCCTGGCGCAGCGATTACTTCGGTGCCCTCTTTCCCCTCCATCCCTCGGGAATCATCCCGGCCGGGCCGCCACTCGCCACACTGGTGCAAGGCCGTGCCCATCCATGACTGATCCGATATTTGAAGGGGTGTACGGCACCTACACGATTGACGCCACCGACCGGAGGGAGGTGCTCGGCTACCGCCTTGCCCTCACGGCGGTGGCCATTGGCCAAGCGGGCCTGCTAGTGCAGTGGCGGCAGCTGGGAGCCGACCAGCTCTGGCCCTGGATGCTGCTGATGGCTGCGGGGCTGGGCCTTGCCCTGCGCTGGATTCACATCTACTTAGTGCCCTTGCACCGGGCCCTGCAGCTTTTCTGGCTACTGGGCTGCCTGGGGGGCCTGGCATTGGCGATCCGCAGCGGCCCTGGCGCCATGCTGCCGGCCCTGGCCAGCCAGCCCCTGTGGATCCTGGCCATTGGCCCCTTTTTCGCTGCCTTGGCGGGGGTTGGCTTCAAGGAATTTTTCTGCTTCAGGCGGCCGGAGGCGATCGGCGTGACCCTGCTGCTGCCTATAGCCCTGCTGGGCCACCTCAGCGGCTTGCTGCCAGGAGCGATCACCACGGCCCTGCTGGCCCTGGAGAGCGGGCTTTTGCTGTTGCTATGCCTGCGCAAGTTCCCCATGCCCGCCGCGGCAGATGTGGGCGACAAGAGCGTGTTTGCTTACCTCAAAGGCCAAGCTGGCACAGCTGAGGAGGCTGCACTTTGAGTTTGATCAGCCTGGTGGAAGCCAGTAAGGACTTCGGCATCCGCACCCTGTTTGAGGGCCTCACCCTGCACATCGGCGAGCGGGAGCGGCTCGGACTGATCGGTCCCAATGGGGCCGGCAAGAGCACCTTGTTGAAGGTGCTTGCGGGCAATGAGCCCCTCGGCAGCGGCCAGCGCCGCTGCGCCCCCCGCACCCGGTTGGTGCTCGTAGACCAGGAGCCCGAGCTAGACCCCGAGCACACCGTGCTGGAGCAGGTGTTTGCCGGTAGCGGCGAAAAGATGGCTTTGCTGCGGCAGCACACGGCCCTGAGTCAGGCCGTGGCTGATGGCCCCGACAACACCATCACCCTGGCCCAGCTCAGCGACCTGCATGGCCGCATGGATCAGCTCAATGCCTGGGGGCTGGAGCAGCAGTGCCGCGAGGTGCTGGAGCGGCTAGGCATCGCCGACATCGAACGCAAGGTGGGCGACCTCTCCGGCGGCTATCGCAAGCGGGTCGCCCTGGCTGCAGCCCTGGTGGCCGAGCCGGACGTGCTGCTACTGGATGAGCCCACCAACCACCTCGACGCCAACGGGGTGGAATGGCTGCAGAGCTATCTGGAGCGCTTCTCCGGCGCCCTGGTGCTGGTGACCCACGACCGCTACGTGCTCGATCGGGTCACCCGCCGGATCGTGGAGGTAGATCGGGGCCTGGCCCGCAGCTACGACGGCAACTACGCCACCTATCTCACCCATAAAGCCGAAGAGGAGGCATCTGAAGCGGCCTCAGCCGCCAAGTTCAAGGGCACGCTGCGGCGGGAACTGGCCTGGCTCAGGCAGGGTCCCAAAGCCCGCAGCACCAAGCAGAAGGCCCGTATCCAGCGAATTGAGGCGATGCGGGAGGCACCTCTGCGGCAGGGCCGCGGCCAGGTGAGCTTGGCCACCACCAGCCGGCGGCTCGGCAAGCGGGCCATCACCGCCAAGGACCTGGAGGTGAGTGTGGGCGAAGGACCTGAGACCAGGGCCCTGCTGCGCGCCTTCAGCTACGACTTCAGCCCGGAAGACCGGGTCGGCATCATTGGCCCAAACGGGGTGGGCAAGTCGAGCCTGCTTGAGGTGATCGCCGGCCGGCGCCAACCCAGCAGCGGCAGCCTGGAGCTGGGCTCCACCGTGAAGCTCGCCTACTTCGACCAGCACAGCGATGTGCTGCTCAAGCCCGACCAGAAGGTGCTGGAGGTGGTTCAAGCTGCCGCCAGTCGGGTGGCAGTGGACGGCGAGGAGCTGAGCGCCTCCCAGTTGCTGGAGCGCTTCCTGTTTCCACCAGCCCAACAGCACCAACCGGTGGCCAAGCTCTCCGGCGGCGAACGGCGGCGGCTCCATCTCTGCCGGCTGCTGATTGAGGCCCCCAACGTGCTGCTGCTCGACGAGCCCACCAACGACCTGGACGTACAGACCCTGAGCGTGCTCGAAGACTTCCTTGAAGACTTTCGCGGCTGCGTGGTGGTGGTCTCCCACGACCGCTACTTCCTCGATCGCACCGTAGATCGGCTGTTCTGCTTTGAGAATGGCGAGCTGCAGCGATTTGAGGGCAACTACAGCGCCTACTTAGAAGCGAGCTCTACCCGCCAGGCCGCACCCAAGAACCCCAAGAATCCAGCCCCGGTAGCGCCCCAAGCCAGCAAGGCCCAGTCGCGGCGGCGGAGCTTTAAGGAGAGCCGGGAGCTGGGCGAACTGGAGGTAAACCTGCCGGCCTGGGAGCAGCAGCGCCGTGACCTGGAGCTGGCCCTGGCCAGTTCAGGCAGCGACTACGCCGCCCTTGAGGGACTCACCCAGGAGCTCGCCGCGTTAACTGAGCGCATCCATTGCGGCGAGGAGCGCTGGCTCGAACTCAGCGAGCTGACGGGGTGAAACGGGGGCCGCAGCCAGGGCTGGCAGCAGCGCTGAAAACGCTGGACGCACATTGTTGTCAATCCAACACATCGCCAAAGCTCAGCTCCCGGCGCCATTGGGAGTGCTCAAAGAGTTAGCAGTGCACCCTCGGGGCGTCGATCCAGAACAGGCGCCCGTAAGGTGATCGGCGACGAGCTCCGGTACCTAGTGACCGGTATCCGAATGAAAAGCATCGACGAGCACATCCAGAAAGACCAGAGCGAGATCGAGGCCGCCAAGGCCGCTGGCGACCTAGGCAAGGTCCGCCACTTGGAGGAAGAGCTCCAGGGTCTCAAGGAGTTCAAAGAGCACCATCCCGAGGACAGCCACGACCCAACCCCACTGGAAGTGTTCTGTGACCTGAACCCTTCTGCCCCCGAGTGCCGCGTCTACGACGACTGAATTGCCTAGGGCTGGATGATGCCGAGCTGCTGCCACACCGCGGCCAGCAGCTGCGGCAAATTTTTGGAGGCAGCAGCTGAAATAGCCAGAACGGGCAAGCCGCCACGGGCCTGCACCTGCTGGCTCACCTTCTCTACCAGCTCTTCAAGGCTGGCTGGATCGAGCAATTCGATCTTATTGAGCACTACTAGGCGGGGCCTCTGGTCGAGCCCATGGCCGTAGGCCGTGAGCTCCCCCTCGACCACGTTGAGGTCGGCGACCACATCCTCAGCGCTGGAATCGATCAGGTGGATCAGCAGCCGGGTGCGCTCGATGTGGCGTAGGAAGTCGTGCCCCAGCCCTGCCCCCTGGGCCGCTCCAGCGATCAAACCAGGAATATCGGCAAAGACGGTGCCGTCACCACTGGGACGGCGCACCACCCCCAGGTTGGGCACCAGGGTGGTGAAGGGGTAATCGGCGATCTTGGGACGAGCTGCCGAAAGCACCGAAATCAAGGTGCTCTTGCCGGCATTGGGCAAGCCGATGATGCCAACCTCAGCCAGCAGCTTGAGCTCCAGCTGCAGCAGCCACTCCTCTCCCTCCCGGCCCTCGGTGAACTTCTCCGGGGCCCGGTTGCGGTTGCTGAGGTAGTGGGCATTGCCCAGGCCGCCGCGGCCGCCAAAGGCCACCAGTAGCTCCTCACCTGCATCGGTGAGATCACCTAGCAAAATTGAGGTGCGGGCATCGCGGACCACCGTGCCGCACGGCACCTTGATCACCAGATGGTTACCGCTGGCACCGGTGCAGCGGTTGGGGCCGCCCCGGCGACCATCGACCGCCAAAAACTGCCGCTTGTACTTGAAATCCAGCAGGGTCTGGAGGTTGGCGTCAGCCACCAGCAGCACGTCGGCACCACGGCCGCCATCGCCGCCGGAAGGGCCGCCGGCTGGCACATATTTCTCGCGGCGAAACGCCACGATTCCGTCGCCGCCTCGGCCGGCCTTGACCGTTACGCGGGCTTGATCGATGAATTGCATTGGAACAAACCTAGGATCGCGCCGTCTGAAGGCCCGTCTTGGCAGAGGTTCGCTTCCAGCAGGTCAGCAAGACCTACCCACCCCGGCGCGGTGGTGATCCGGTGCAGGTGCTGCGCCAGCTGGATCTACAGATTCAGGACGGCGAATTTTTGGTGTTGGTTGGGCCCTCCGGCTGCGGCAAAAGCACCCTGCTGCGCCTACTGGCTGGCCTAGAGCAGCCCAGCCAGGGGGAGATCTACGTGGGCAATCGGCCCGTGAGCTCGCTGCGCCCAGCCCAACGAGACGTGGCCATGGTGTTCCAGAGCTATGCGCTCTATCCCCATCTCACGGTGGCCGGCAACATCGGCTTCGGCCTGCGCCGCAGCCGCAACCGCACGGCCCTTGAGCAGCTTCAAGACAGCCTGCACCTGGCCACCAGGCGGCTGCCAGGGCCCTTGCGGCTGCGCTCACGGCGGGAGGAGCGCATCGCCCAGCGCATCGCCGAGGTAGCGGAAACCCTGGAGCTCGGCCAGCTACTCGATCGGCTGCCAAAGGAGCTTTCCGGCGGCCAGAAGCAGCGGGTTGCCCTGGGCCGGGCCATCGCCCGGGCGCCGGCGGTGTTTTTGATGGACGAACCGCTCAGCAACCTCGACGCCAAGCTGCGCACCGGCACCCGCACCCAAATCGTTGAGCTGCAGCGACGCCTGGGCACCACCACCCTGTATGTGACCCACGACCAAGTGGAGGCCATGACCATGGGGCACCGGATCGCCGTGCTCAATGCCGGAAGGCTGCAGCAGCTCGGCACACCGATGGAGCTCTATCAGTGGCCCGCCAATTTGTTTGTAGCCCAGTTCATCGGCAGCCCGCCCATGAATCTGCTGCCGGTAACCGCGATAGGTGCGGGCCAGGTGCAACTGGGCAGCCGCAAGCTGGCGGTTGAGGGGCCCCTGGCCGAGATGCTGGCATCACGGGCAGGGGAGGAGCTCACTGGCGGACTGCGGCCCGAGCACTTCCAGCTAGCTCCCGCCACCAACCGCAACCTGCGGGCCGAGGTGAGCCATGGCGAAGCCCTGGGCAACGAACAACTACTCACCTGCCGCCTGGAGGAGGGCGGTCACCTGGTGCAGGTGCGGGTCGGCCCTGAAACAATCCTGCCGCCGGGGGCCAGCCTGAACCTCGACATAGATCCCCGCGGCTGGCGTCTGTTTGATGTGAGCGGCGAGGCCCTGCCCCTGCCCCCTGAGCCCGCAAGCCTGGAGCCGACCCTGCCCTATTTCACGTAAATCACGCTGCAGCCAGCCCCGCCGTCGCCCTGCTCGGCGTCACTCACCCGCTCCACGTAGGGCACGGTTGCCAACCAGGCCCGCAGGCCGCGCTTGAGTTTGCCCGTGCCGATGCCGTGGATCACCCACACGGGACCATTAGCGGCGCGCAGCCGCTCCTCCAAGGCCGCCTCGGCTTCATGCACCCGCAGGCCGCGGACATCAACGGTGTTGCGCTCGGAGCGCACATCCGGGCCCCGGCCCCCCAGCCCCCTCTGACCCTTCACCTGCACGCGCACCTCAGGGGGTGAGGGTTTTTCGCCATGCAGCCCCTCGATGCCAGCCAGCTCCAGGGTCAGCCGCATCACCCCACAGCGCACCGTGAGTTCCCGGCCGTCATCGGCGATGGCAAGCACCTCACCGGCCTTGCCCAGCGATAACAGCCGCACCCGATCACCAACGGCGGGCATCCAGCCCCGGTGCTCGCGCCGCTCCGGGGTGGGGCGGTGCTGCTGCTCCAGCGATTTCAAACGCTGGCCGGCCTGGCGGGCGGTTTCGCCTAGGGCAGCGCTGCTGGCCTCCCCCCCATCAGGTCCCTGGCGCAGCCTCCTGATGATGCGCTTCACCTCGTTCTGTCCCTGACGAATCGAGCGCTCCAACTGCTGGCGCCGCTGTTCCTGAAGCTCGGCGCTCTGCTGGGTCTGCTGTTGCCAGCGCAACAGCAACTCCTCGTGCAACAGCTCGGTGCGAGCCAGTAGGACGGCTGCTTCCTCGGCGGCTTCCTGCTGGCGTTGACGCTGATTTTCCAGGCCGGCGATCACCTGGTTCACCTCGCCCTCGCCAAGGGGCTCCAGCTGGGCGGCGGCGAGCTCCAGCACCGGCTCCCCCAGTCCCAGCCGGCGTGCAATCGCCAGGGCGTTGCTGCGGCCCGGGATACCCCACTGCAGCCGGTAAGTAGGCGAGAGGGTGTCCACATCGAAGGCCACCGAAGCGTTCTCGAAGCGTGGATCGGCATATTTGAGCGCCTTGAGCTCACCGAAGTGGGTGGTAGCGATCGTGAGCCGGGCCCGATCGGCCAGGTGCTTGAGCAGGGCCGTGGCCAGGGCCGAACCCTCGAGGGGATCGGTGCCGGCTCCCACCTCATCGAGCAGCACCAGGGAGGCGCCGCCAGCAGCTCCAGACCCAGGAAGAGCTTCGAGGATGCGGGCGATGCGGCGGATGTGGCCGCTGAAGGTGGAGAGGTTTTGTTGCAGCGATTGCTCATCGCCGATGTCAGCCAGCACCTGGCTGCACCAGGGCAGCCGAGGCGTGCCGCTGCAGGGCAAGAACAGGCCCGCCCGAGCCATAAGAGCTGCCAAGCCGACGCTTTTGAGGGTCACGGTTTTGCCGCCGGTGTTGGGGCCCGTGATCGCCACCACCCGCAACTCCCCTGCCACCAGCAGGCTCACGGGCACCACCGCATGACCACCCTGACGCCGCTGCTGCCAAAGCAGCAGGGGGTGGCGCAGCTCACGCAGCTCGAAGGGGGCGCTGGGGTCGTCTGCCAGCTCCGGGCGTACCGCCCCCAACCATTGGCCGTAGCGCGCCCGAGCCACCCCCGCATCCAGGCGCACCAGCACCTGCTGGAGTGCGGCCAGAGCTTCAGCCTCCTCGCCCACCTGGGCGCTCAGGGCCGTCAGCACGGCCCGCTCCAGCTCCCGCTCGCGCCCCTCCAGGTCGCGTATGCGATTGCCCAGGGCAATCACCGCCTGGGGTTCGATAAACACCGTTTGTCCCGAAGCCGAGCTGTCGTGCACCAGCCCTGGCAACTGAGCGGCAGCGCCAGCCTTCACAGCCAGAACAGGACGGCCGTTGCGCTCCGAGATCACTGTGTCCTGGAGCATGGCGCCGCAGCGACGCATCAGCTCCTGCAGTCGATCACGCCGATCTGAGCGAGCCCCAAGCAGCTGGCGCCGCAATCCCTCCAGGGGCGGACTGGCCCGATCCGCCACCCGGCCGCCCTCTTCAAGGCAAAAATGCAGCCGCTGCTCCAGCTCCGGCAGGGTGCGCAGCTCGGCCACTAGGGCCGTACATACCGGCCGCAGCTGGGGATCGTCGATCTGGCGCCGCAGCCGGCGGGCCGCAGCCAGAGTGGTAGCCAAAGCCAGCAACTCCTCGCCCGGAGCCGTGCCGCCCTTGGCGCAGAGGGTCACCAGCGCCGCGATATCGGCAACTCCCTGAAAACTCAGACCCCCCTCCAGCAGCCCGTCGAGGCCAAGCAGCTCGGTGGTTTCAGCGAGCAGGCTGCGGCTGGCTGCGAGGCAAGCGGGCAGGGCCAGCTCCAGGCAGGCACAGCGGCCCGGAGCTGTGCTGGCGAAGCTGGCCAGTTGTTCAGCGAGCCGCGGCCACTCGAGCAGCTCCAGGGCCTCCTGCTGAATTGGAGCCAATGGGGCAGTGACGTCGTTCACCCGGGCAGGTTGGAGGGGATGCCGCCAGGGGGCTCGTAGAGCATCTCTAGCCAGTTGCCTTCCGGATCTTGGAGATAGAAGCTGGCAGTTCCGTCACGGTGGTCATGCACTGGGCCGCAGGAGCGGCCGGCCGCCACAAGCTGGGCGTGCACCTCATCCACCTCTGAGCGGTCGCGGAAATGGAACGCAAAATGGGGCCCGGCAGCTTTGTAACTAGGGCTGAGCAGGGCCAAGCCCGTGCCGGCCCCAGGCCACTGCAAATAGGCCCAATCGGGGGCATCCCAGCAGAGCTGCAGGCCCAGGGAGACATAGAAGGCCTTAGCCCGCTCCATGTCCTGCACCCGCAGTGCCACATGGCCAAGGTGATGAACAGCAGCAGGAGCCATGGCAACTGAACCGGGTGAGTTCATTGTGGGTTACAGAAGCGGATCTTGAGGATCTGGTCGAGCTTCACCACCAACATCAGCCAGGCGGTGCCAGCCAAGGTGAGGAGGGGATAGGCGAGCGTGGGTGCAGTAATTACGAAGGGAAGCAGGGCTAAACCGAAAGCCGGAGCACAACGAAGGCGAGCCAACCTGAGCAGCAACGCAGTAACCAAAACAGCCAAAAATGCGGCCAGCGGACTCACCCCCAGAGCCAGCACCAATGCAATTCCAGTAACCGCCGCTCCAGCAGTAACCACCAGGACGGCTAAGGAGCGGCCTTGCCAGGGACACTCATTAGCATGAGCCAACATCTCCCAGGCAATCACCAGCAAAGGGGGATACAAAACCAAGTGGGATCCCAGCAGCTGAACCATTACCAGAGCCCCCAGCAAGAAAACAGCCAAAGGCAGCAGCCAAGGAACCCTTTGCAACCAGGACTTGGGAGCAACCAAAGTTGAGATAGTTGGCACCGTGGGGGAGACTTGAGCCCGAGCCAGCGGCGGCATCAATTGAGAGCGAAGCATGACGATTAGGGCCAGCCCACCTGTGCCCACCAGAATCGCCACCGGGTACAAAAAACTCGTAATTCCCAGCACTAAGGGCAATACCCCGGCTGAAATTGCCGGAATAACCGGCGAGCGTAGAAGCCGGATCACAAGCAAGCAGATCGCCAGATCCAATATCAGCGCAGTGGGGCCATAGGGCATGGTGCGGGTGACCAGCACTCCAGGGACAGCAGTTAATACCGGTGTCAGGGCCAGGAGTTTTGGGGAACGGGCCCAGCTGCTGAGCGGATCGGCAAGCACAACAGAAGCGAGCGCCCCCAGCTCTGGAAACAACAGATAACTGATGCCACTAGCCCTAGCCAGCGCAGTCATCAAAGCGATGTAAGTAGCTGTAGCCAGACAAGGCCAAATCCAAAAATATCGGGAATTAATAAAATTACCCCTGGCGCAGCCACTGCGCAGCATCACAGGCGTGATAAGTGAGGATCAAATTAGCCCCAGCCCGCTTAAAGCACAGCAGGGTTTCCAGCACCACGGCCCGCTCGTCGATCCAGCCCTTTTCAGCGGCGGCCTTCACCATGGCGTATTCACCACTTACGTTGTAAGCCGCAATTGGCAGCTCGGTTTCGCCACGCAGACGGTAGATAATGTCTAGGTAGGCAAGGCCAGGCTTAACCATTAAAATATCAGCACCCTCCTGTTCATCGAGCAGGGCTTCGGTGAGCGCTTCACGTCCATTGGACGGATCCATTTGATAGGTTGATTTATCATTCGGAATCGGCTTGCCCGCGCCAACCCGAGGGGCCGAATCAAGAGCTTCGCGGAAGGGGCCGTAATAAGCGGAAGAATATTTAGCAGTATAGCTAATAATGCCGATATGCTCGAACCCCTCCTCATCGAGGGCTTCGCGGATAGCCCCAACTCGTCCATCCATCATGTCGCTGGGGCCAATCAGATCCGCCCCGGCCCGAGCTTGGGCAACGGCTTGGCGACAGAGGATCGCCACCGTTTCATCGTTGAGCACTACCCCTTCCTCGCTAACGATGCCGTCATGGCCGTCACAGGAGTAGGGATCGAGGGCCACGTCCGTCATGATCGCCATCTCGGGGTGCAGCTCCTTAAGCCGGCGAATAGCTCGGGGTATCAGGCCACCTTCGTTGAAGCATTCGGCGCCGTCTTCGGTTTTAAGGCCATCGGCCACCTTGGGGAACAGCACAACGCAGCGGATGCCCAAGTCCCAAGCGCGGCCCACCTCCTGCACCAAGCCTTCGAGGCTCCAGCGCATAGCTCCTGGCATGGCACCAATTGGCTCATTGGTGGCGCCTTCGTGCACGAAGAGCGGATAAATAAAGTCGGCAGCACTTAGGTGATGCTCCCGCACCATCGCCCGCAAAGCCGGGGTGCGGCGCAATCGGCGGGGACGGTAGGTGAGCTCCATGAAAACGGCCTGGCTGGCTCGGATCCTAGAGACGGGCCGCCTGAATCCAGCCAGAGCGGGGATCGGCGCTGCGGACAGCACGCAACTGCTCCAGCAGCTGGCGCTCCTCGGCGCTGAGCTGCTCGGGCAACTTGAGCACCGGCGTAAGCAGCAGGTCGCCGCGGCCGTCCTTGAGGGGCCAGCCCATGCCCTTGAGCCGCAGGCTGCGGCCCAGGGTCATCCCAGGCGGCACCTGCACGGAGGCCTCACCGTCGGGGGTCGCCACCCGCACCTCGCCGCCAAGGGCCAATTCATCGAGGCTGAGGGGCAACTCAGCGCGCAGCTGGTCGCCATCGAGCTTCCACACCGGATGCTCCTGCAGTTGCAGGTTGAGGTACAGGTCGCCGCGGCGGCCGGTGCCGGGCTGCAGGTTGCCCTTGCCCTTCAGCCGCAGGCGGCTGCCGTGCTTAACACCGGGCGGGATGCGCACCTGCACCCGCTCGTCGTTGACGGCCAAGGTGCGCTCGGAGCCGCGGAAAGCATCGGCAAAGGAGAGGCTGATGCTGGCTTCGGCATCGAGATTGATCGGGGCGCCGCGGCCGCCGCCGGGCATGCCCCCAGCAAAGCCACCAGGAAAGCCTGAACTGAAACCAAAACCTCCCGGGGCTGCGCCGGGGGAGGGGCCGCCAAAACGACCCAGCAGGTCGTTGATGAAGTCGTCGAAGTTGCCGTAGCGGCCAAAATCAACGTCAACGCCGCCACTGGCCGAGCCACCGCCCGCCTGGCTCCAGTACTGGCCAAATTGCTCGTAGCGCCGGCGCTTATCTGGATCGGAGAGCACTTCATAGGCCTCGCTCACCTCTTTGAACTTGGCCTCAGCCCCCGCATCGCCGGGGTTCACGTCCGGGTGGTACTGACGGGCCAGCTTGCGAAAGGCACGCTTGATGGCGTCGGCATCAGCGCCACGCTCAACCCCGAGGACACTGAAGTAATCGCGGTAGCCGTTCGCGCTCATCGACCCCAAAACCACCGCACCTGTTTAGTGTCTCAGCCGCTGGGAACTTCCGCTGGGCCAAGGAAGGGCGGAAGGCCGAACGCGGCGGCGCGGCCATCGGCTGTGTTTTGCCCACACACACAGGCAAAAGCAAGCAACGGAACTATTTTTAATTATTGCTTCTGGAAGCTGATGCCCTGGTTTGGCTCCCTGAGCTCCGGCCTGCTTATTGCCCTAAGCACGGTGCTGCTTGGCTTTACGGCCACTGCCAGCGCCGGTAGCGGCGGCACAGATTCCGGCAGCTCCACCACTGCCACCCTGGGGGAGGCCCTTTCTGCTTCGACCCCGGAGCAAAAAGCGCTAAGTGCCCACCTGCGCGCTAAGCGAGCTGTTTTTTATGGCGCCTGGTGGTGCCCGGCCTGCTTCCAGCAAAAAAACCTGTTTGGCAAGGAAGGGGGCAATTCCCTCCCCTATGTGGAGTGCGACAAAACTGACGATGGCCGTAGCCGCTGCATGGCCGCCCAGATACGGGCTTTCCCCACCTGGGACCTGGCGGGCAAGGAGCGCCGCGAAGGTGTACAAACAATTGAAGAGCTCAAAGTGTGGAGCGGCTTTACCGGAGCTGCCAAGCCAATCCAGCCTTGATTCCTAGTCGCCTCTCAATATGTCTTCGAATCTGCTGAAAGCAGCTCTGGTTGCGGCCGTCTTTTTGCCAGCCGGCAATGCAATAGCCCAAGGATTGGCGCCCATGGTTGGAGCCAGCGCTATTCAAGGCACCCTGCAGGGCACCTCCATGCCTGCTGACACAGGTGCGCTCGATAAAGCCCGCAACTCCGTTAACACCGCCACCACCCAGCAAGCTGAAGCAGGTTCAGGCTCCAGCCCAGGCCCTTCCTCCGCTCCGGTTAGCTCAACTAAAAAAACGGCTAGCGGTGCGTCCAGCGGCGCTTCGGTAAATGGCCAGGCGATTCCGTTTTGCTCCCATGGCGGCCTATGCCAGGGCGCAGTGATGCGGGCAATCGGGCGACCCTGAAGCAGCCGCCGTGCAAACCCTGAGGGCCCTGGGCGATCTATGAAGCGCAAGGCTCAGAACAATCCTGGGGTTCTTAGTTGCGAGTTAGGGGCGAGGCGCTCGAGCGGCGCAGTGAATCTGAGCCGCTGCTCGTCCCAAGCTGCCAACAGCGCCGCCAAGGCAAGCAACGCAACCAGGCCAATGCCTAAAGACAGACCTGGGCGCCTCGATCGGGAGCGCCGCTGACGCCGGGGCGTCTGGGCTGCCCCCAGCGGCCTGGCGCAACGACCACACACCAGGCGTCCAGCAAGGCTGCGATCCGCCTTAACCGACCAACTGCCGCAGTGGGGACAGGCCATCGCTCGGAGAATAACCAGAGGGTGCCAGCCTCCAGGCAACCACAAAGCCAGGCCGCCAGAGTAGCCATGGCGCCCAAGATAGCCATGCTGCAGGCCCAGCTGGATGCTCTCACCCCAACCCTCCTGGCAACAGGGGCCTAGCTGTTGCCGCCGATTCCCCTCGATGTGAACAAGCCGGGCAGTGGCCCCACCAGAGCTTCGATGCCGTGTTCACGGCCAACACCTGCCACATCATGCCGGAGATGGCCCTGCCCCAACTGCTGGCCGGTGCCGCCCGGGTACTGCAGCCCCTTGCCTATGGGGCGATGTCGGCCAACAACCTCACCCTGATCTTCCAGCTTGAGGACTCCCCTGTGAGGCAGCAAATTGCCGCACGCGCCGGCGATCAAAACATGTCTCAATTCAAGCCTTGCTAGCCTTAAAATCTTAATAACTACCTTGATATTATTAGACCAGCGAAGATATTAAGATGTTTTAATTAAATCACCATGAGCCAACCATCTCCAGCCATTGAAATCCTTGGGTATATAGCTGCATCTTTAACCACGCTGAGCTTTATTCCCCAGGCCATGAGAACCCTCAGCAGCGGAGACACTCGGGGCATCTCCCTCAGCATGTATGCCCTTTTTACCAGTGGAATTGCCCTCTGGCTTGTCTATGGCATCTTCGCGCGTAACGGCCCCCTAATCATTGCCAATGCAATCACCGTTGTACTCTCCGGCCTGATTCTGCAGCGTAAGCTGGAAGATCATTTAACGGAAAAGGGCAACCACAAAAAGATACGCACTGGCAGAATGACAGCAAAACGTGGAATCATCAAATCCGGGAAGCAGCGCAACCAAGATCCCTAGCCGATCAGATAATCGGGAACAATGCTGAATAGTACGGCCAGAGCCAATGCGGCAAAGCAATTCTGTAGCCCCTGCAAACCAGCAAATAGATGGTCCATGTCCTTCCCAATTGACCTGGTGATCCTATAGAGATTGAGGCTGCTCAAGTACAGCGCATAACAGGAGTACATGGATGCCACAAAAGAGAGTGCCTCAAACATCAATTGTTGCCAGTTCGCAGACATCACGCCAGCAAAAGACCCCCACGCCTTAACAAGAATAAGCACGGCGATGGCTATGGCAGCAATTCTCTGTTTGGCCACAAGCTGCCTGAACTCGGCGTCTTGTTTAAGGGTGAATTCAAATTGAAATTTGGCCACAAAGGAGAATGGCTCACTTGCCTTGATTCTAAACTAAAGAGAATTAGGGCCTTGCATAGCACGATCAGGTTGAACATGCCCTGGAAATTAGAGTGGTCGTATGCCCCAGGGGTTCTGTTTTGTTAGCCCAGCCATCCTTTGCCTTACCAGGCGGAGAGCTGGGGGGGGGGGGAGCTGCGGCCTGGGCCTAGCCTGAGCCCAAGCCCTACACCGATTGCGCTTGAACAAGATCACCGGACCACTGCGCAGAGCCCTGATCTATGGCGCGATCAGCTACGGCGGGCTGGTATTGATCAACAACACAGAGCTCGATCTACCGAACATGTGGATCGCCTATCTGCCGATGTTCATTGGGGTCTATGTACTGACCCAGTGGTTGGACCGCCAGTTCGGGAACTGAGCGGGCCCGGACTCACACCCATTGGGACTCAGGCGCCACCGTCATTGCAATTGTTGTTGTGCTTTTTGGCGCCTGGATTCAGAGAGAAGTCAGGCCCAAGACGCTCTACGCAGACTGGATCTTCACGGTGGTGAGCACCGGCAGCCAAGAGTCAGCGGCGCGTGATGAATCAAACCCTCAGTCTTGGCGCTCGCACCTGTAGCCCTTCACAGTACCGCGCAGCTGGGCGAACTCTGGGTGATCCGGATCGAGTTCCTGCTGCCACCAGCGGCCATCGGAGTAGCTGGGCACGCCGGCGTTGTTGGTGCGGGGGAGTTGCAGACTCACGTTCCGCCAACGCAGCACCACGAAGGCTCCTGGCACGGAGTTGGCCTTGCTGTTGGGGATATTCGCCGCATCCACCGAGCCCTTGAAAGGCAAGGCTTCCAGGGGATCGCCCTCACAGAGGAACTGCTGCCCAGTACTGCTACTCACATCGGCGCCGGGTGCCGTCAGCAGCAGCAGCAGGGTCAGGGCCATGGCAGCCAGCGCGTTGAGCAATGTCCTTTCCCTGGCAGCGATGCGCAGACAGCGCAGCACAAAGCCGATGAGTTGTGCAAGCCGCTGCTGGAGTCAACCGGCAGAAGTGTGGATAAACAAGCCAACAGAAGAGCCAGATCTGGTCTTGGCGCTACACTTAATAAAAGATGTCTGAATGTCAGCCAAGGAGTGCCATCTTTCCTGAAAGTCACCGCTATGGATTACCATAGCGAATAGATCTGTGCACCTGCAAACCTTCCTGGTTGCCAAGATCTTCCCCCTCAGATCACTAGCCAGCGAGTCCTCGTTGGCACTGCACTTAGGAAAGAGGAAAGAATGAATAGTATGACTCGTACCAAGATCCTTTGGGTAGCCTGTTTGGCTTCTTTGAGTCTTATTTTAGCTGGCTGTACGCCTAGGGTGACCGAATCAGTCGCGGAGACAGCATCGGAGCCGGCCGCACCTTCTGCAGTGCCTGTTGGAATCGCCTACAACGAGGCTCTGTACGAACAGCTTCCCCAGGACATTAAAGACAAGGGCTACATAGTCTTGGCAACTGATCCGACAGACCCTCCACTTGAGTTTTATGACGAGGGTGGCGTTATCGTTGGCTCGGAAGTCGACATGGTGGAGGCTCTAGCCACGATTCTCGGTGTTAAGATTTTGCTAACTGTGTCCCCTTTTGGAAACATCATACCCGGTGTCGCGGCAGGACGTTTCGATGGCGCAGTGTCCGGATTTGCTGACCGGCCCTCTAGACAACAGGTTGTTGACTTCGTAAATTACTTCACCACCTCAAGAGGCCTCTTAGTTCTCAAGGGTCAACACCCCGAGTTAAAGAAAGCAACGGCTGAACTATGTGGGAAAGCGGTAGCGGTAGCCCTAGCGACCTCAGCGGCTGAGAATGTGGTTAGGCAAAGCGCAGCCTGCGTCAAAGGTGGCAAAGCGGAAATTGATATTCAAGAATATCCAACCCAGGCAGATGGTGTAACAGCCGTACGCTCGGGACGTGCTGACCTAAGTTTCTTCGGCGCACACGCAGCCTCATGGATCGCTAAGCAAACAGAGGGTGAAGCGGTCGAGTTGGAGGTCTTCCTTCGCCCCGAAGATGGTAAGGACATTAACGGGATCTTGCTTCGCAAGGGAGATCTCGCACCAGTGTTCCAAGCAGCTATTCAGCAGCTAATGGACTCGGGTGATTTTGAAACCATTTGGACCAAATGGGGACTTCATAACGTGATTCTCTCCACTGCAACAATCAACGCTGGAACGGTTGACAAGTAACACATAGAGCTCTGTAACTTGCCGGGCTGTTCAGGCATGGCAAGGCACAGCTTTTTCCAAATGCATTTCGAGTCACTGACTAAAAGTATAAGACTTTGCCAGAAAGTAGACCGGCCCACGAATTGCCCCCGATACCCGCTCGTCATCCTGGCAGGCGGGTGGCGTCGGTCATAGTTCTTATGATTGCGGCCCAAGTTCTAATATCAGTCATCACCAACCCACGCTTTAGGTGGGATATAGTAGGCGAGTACCTTTTTAGCGACATCATCCTCAGTGGCGTCCGACTAACCATTGGTCTGACATTGATAGCGCAACTGCTTGGAATTGTTGTCGGAGTGGGTCTTGCTGTTATGAGGCTCTCCCCCAACCCCACCGTGGCTCGCTGTGCCTGGGTGTACCTGTGGTTTTTCCGAGGGACTCCGTTGTTGGTTCAGTTGATTTTCTGGTACAACATTTCAGCGCTCTACCCAGAATTCACCATAGGGCTACCATTCCTTGAACCCTTTGTGTCATTTAATGCAAACGCACTCATCACACCGCTTGCCGTTGCCATCCTCGGCTTGGGTCTAAATGAGGGGGCATACATGGCTGAGATTGTTCGCGGTGGGATTCTTGGTGTCGATTCGGGGCAATCTCAGGCAGCAAAAGCCCTTGGGATGACGCATTCCCAGACTCTGCGAAGAATAGTTCTACCTCAGGCTCTTAGGCTCATCCTCCCGCCCACCGGCAATCAGACAATACTGATGCTGAAGACCACCTCGTTGGTTAGCATTTTGGCGCTTGCCGATCTGCTCTATTCCGCGCAGTCGATCTACACGCGTACTTTTCAAACAATTCCCCTTCTTATTGTGGTTAGCCTTTGGTACATAACCATCACGTCAGTGCTCACCGTAGGGCAATCAATTCTTGAGCAAAAACTTTCGAATGGTAGCCCTCGTCAAAAGCCTCCGCAAATGCTGCGGTGGCTACTCGGGCGGTATCGTGCGACCGCGGCCAAACCAGCGCCTTGATCAAAAGAAGCTGGAGAGTACCGATGGTTGAGCCGATGTTGGTTGCCGAGGGGGTCAGAAAGTCATACGGAAGTGTAGAGGTGCTTTCTGGGATTAGCCTGGTGGTAATGCCCGGCCAAGTAACCTGCTTGGTTGGACCCTCTGGGTCTGGAAAGTCCACCTTTCTGCGCTGCGTCAATCACCTCGAGTCGATTGATGGCGGTCGGCTAGCTGTAAACGGTCAGCTCGTGGGGTACCGAGAAGAGAAGGGGCGGTTGCACGAACTCAAAGAGAGAGAAGCATGCAGGAATCGTGCAAGTGTGGGCATGGTTTTTCAAAACTTTAACCTATTTCAACACATGAGTGCCCTTGAGAACATCATTGAGGCACCGCAACGAGTCCTCAAACTATCCAAAGAGGAAGCGATCAATTCGGCTCGAGAACTGTTGGCCATGGTTGGACTGTCCACACGAGGCGATAGTTTTCCTAGTCAACTTTCTGGAGGACAACAGCAACGAGTCGCGATTGCTCGTGCTCTTGCGATGAAACCAAAATTGATCCTTTTTGACGAAGCCACCTCTGCGCTGGACCCCGAGCTAGTCGGCGAAGTCCTGTCAGCCATGCGAGCTTTGGCTGCGTCTGGAATGTCGATGGTAGTCGTTACCCACGAAATGGGGTTCGCCCGTGAGGCGGCCGACGAAATGGTATTCATGGATGCCGGCATGGTCGTGGAGAGAGGCTCCCCCGACCAAGTGCTAGATAACCCACAGCAAGCTCGCACGAAAGCGTTCCTAACTAAAGTACGCTGACCATATTGTAGGCTCTAGACAACATTTAGCCGCCTTCAAAGAACAGAGCGCAAACGCTACTCCAGCATCCTTGAAATTCCAGACCGTCGACCCAGATTGCCATCAGTGGAGTTCAAGTCTCCGACCTCGCGGAGTGATACGGCACCCCCTCCTACATCGATGATGAGAGCTTGTAATGGCGCTGGCCGATATACGCCGGTGGCATCAAGGGCCTCAATCCAGTAGTACTCGCGATCATCTGAGCAGCAGACATCTGTGTAGTAGCTACGGATCTGATAGCTGCTCATCACTTGCTGGTGATTTGAGCGTCTGCAGTCTGGAAGCCTTTTGATAACGGTCTTGGTTGGCGCCCAACAGGTCAACTGCTGTAGTGATCAATGCAGCATCCGGATCCAGACCCAACACAGCAGAGCCAGCGGTACCATCGCGAGTGCCAGCACAGGAAGGCTCTGAAGCTGTACTGGGTTCATTTTGCACAAAACTTGCACAAGCCCCTGGACATGGCCCAAAAGCTTGTCGCCAAAAACCGTTTTTTTGCACCTACTAAAAAGGCCCCTTCCAGGGCCCATGGATCATTTGGGTGATAAGGCTGACCTCACCCCATCTCCCTTACAGGGTCAGGCAGCCACAGGGGCGGTCTGACGGGAGAAAGCAACGATGTTGTTCGCTGTTACGTGTGTGCTCTTACCGAGCAGGCTTCAGTCACCCTCCTTATACCCCGTCGAAACCATTGCAGCCCCGTTTAAGTGGAGCTGAGCGGAATCGAACCGCTGTCCGAAGCACTGGTGTGAGCCACCTAGTCAGGCCGAAACCAGACTGGTTCATTGTGGCAGCAAGCAAGGGCAGGCGCAGGGGTGGGCATCACCGAACCAAACAGCACATCAATCAGCGGCATAGCGGTTGTGCCACCGGGGCTCGAAGAAGCCGCGGCAGCTGAGCTCACGGCCTTGGGCTGCCAAGCCGCAGCACGCCTACGCCGGGCCGTGCGCTTCCAAACAGACCTGGCTGGCTTCTACCGGCTGCACCTGCAAGCCCGCCTGCCCTTCCGGCTCCTGCTTGAACTGGCTCAATTTCCCTGCCGCAGCAAGGACGAGCTCTACGACGGTGTGCAGCGCGCCGTCGACTGGAGCCGCTGGCTGCCTCCTGGCGCCACCTTCCGCGTCGATGCCACCGGCAGCGCTCCTGGCCTCAACCACAGTCACTACAGCGCCCTGCAGGTCAAAAATGCCCTGGTGGATCTGCAGCGCCAGCAGTGGGGCGCCCGCTCCTCCGTTGACCTAGACGATCCCGACCTCTCCATCCATCTGCACCTTGGCGGCGGCGAAGCAGCCCTGAGCCTCGATGGCAGCGGCGGCAGCATGCACCGCCGCGGCTACCGGGCTGCCATGGGCCTGGCCCCGCTCAAGGAAAACCTCGCCGCCGGCCTGATCGCCCTCACCGGCTGGGATGGCTCGGTGCCCCTGGCCGACCCCCTTTGCGGCTCCGGCACCCTGCTGATTGAGGCGGCCTGCATGGCCCTGGGCCGGGCGCCGGGTCTGGGCCGCCGCTTCGCCCTGGAGCGCTGGCCAAAGTTCGACTCCCAGCTCTGGCAGCAAGAGCGGCAAGCGGCCAGCTCCCTGGCCCGAGAGACGCTCCCCAGCGGAGACCCCATGGCGCCGATCGTTGGCATGGAACAGGAACCCGGCGTGCTTGATCAAGCCCACAGCAACGCTGAGGCTGCCGGCATCGCAAGTGCCCTGGAACTGAGCCTGGGCGACTGCCGCGACTTCGTGCCTCCACCAGGGCCGGGCATCTTGGTGTGCAACCCGCCCTATGGCGAGCGCATCGGCGAGCGTGATGCTCTGGAGCCTCTCTACGCCGACCTGGGCCGCATAGTGAAAGAGCGTTGCGGCGGCTGGAGCCTGTGGCTGCTGAGCGGCAACCCGGAGCTCACCGGCGCCCTCAAAATGAAGGCCAGCCGCCGCATCCCAATCAGCAACGGAGGCATTGACTGCCGCTGGCTGCACTATGAGGTGCGTTAACGACCCAAGATTGCGCGAGTGGTTTTGCTGAGACCGGCGGTGGTCTGGGGCAGGTAGGGCCCCTTGAGCAGCTGGCCGCCCAACCGCACGAACACCCCGGCCAGCAGCAGATCCAGGGCAGCCACCGCCAGGGCGGCGTGGATCCAGCTCAGCCCCTGGGCGTCGTGCAGCCACAGCAGCAGGGCCAGCTCGGCGCCGATCAGCGCCAACAGCAGCAGCGCCAGGCCACCGCTGATCAGCAGGCCACCGCTGATCAGGCGCCGCTTCTCCCGGTCCACCTCCTGCAGGGCGATGCGCACGTGCAGGTCCATCACCGAGGTCATCAAGGCGCCGACCCGACCGGCCGCCACCCGGGCTGGGCCTGGCAAGTTCGGATCCGTCATGAGGAACGCCGGCCTGAGGCGAGCAGCAGACCGAGCAGCACCCCGACGCCGGTGGCGATGCCGATCGCCATCAGCGGACGCTCCCGCACCGGCTTCTCAATACGAGGCCGCAAGGTGGTGTTGAGCTCATCGAGCAGGTTTTCCAACTGGGCCTCCAAGGGCGCCAGGTTGTCCGCTAGGCGGCTGGTCTGGTCCCCGGCCACCTCGAGCAGCTCAAGCAACTGGTCCTTCACCGCACTAGCGGTGCGGCCGGTCTGGCTGGAAATCACCTCAACCACTTCATCAAAACTGCCCCGAGTCGCCTCCAGGGTCTGGCGGGCAACGGCCGGCCACTCCCGCTGAATCGTGGGGATAAGGGTCTCAAAACGGTCGCGGAAGCCCTCTGGGCTGGCGGCGCGGGGAGGCGTTTCAGCGGTCATGGCAGTTCTGCGGTCATGGGGACAGGGGGCGACTGCGAAGCTCAGTCCTCAAGGTAAGGAGGGGGTTGAGCTTTCGAAACCCTCCGCTACATTTCTGCTGCTCGGCGCACGGGCCTGTTGGTTCACATCAATCAGGTCGAGCTCACCCACTTCAAGTCCTTTGGCGGCTCGATCACGATCCCGCTGCAAGAAGGTTTCACGGTGGTCACGGGCCCCAACGGCTCCGGCAAAAGCAACATCCTTGATGCGGTGTTGTTTTGTCTGGGCCTGGCCAGCAGCCGCGGCATGCGGGCAGATCGCCTGCCGGATCTAATCAACAGCGCCATGCTGCGCGAGGGCAAGGCCGCCGAAACCTCGGTGAGCGTGCGCTTTGACCTCAGTGAGTGGCAACCCGACCAGGCCGAAGCAGGCCTGGAGCCGCCCGAAGAAGGGCCCTGGATCAAGCCAGGCCAACAGGAGTGGACGGTGAGCCGGCGCCTGCGGGTTGCCCCCGGCGGCACCTATGCCAGCAGCTTCAGCGCCGATGGGGTGAGTTGCAATTTGCAACAGCTCCAAAGCCAGCTGCGGCGCCTACGGGTGGATCCTGAAGGCAGCAATGTGGTGATGCAGGGTGACGTCACCCGCATCGTCTCGATGGGCGCCCGGGACCGGCGCGGCATCATCGACGAGCTGGCTGGTGTAGCCCTATTCGACAGCCGCATCGAACAGAGCCGCGGCAAGCTTGATGAGGTGCAGGAGCGTCAGGAGCGCTGCTCAATCGTGCAGCAGGAGCTGCTCAGCTCCCGCCAGAAACTTGAGCGCGACTGCGCTAAAGCCCGCACCTATCAAGACCTGCGCCAGCGCCACCACAACGGCCGCCTGCAGGAGCAGGTGCTGGCCTTTGAAGCAGCCCAGGCGAACCAGGCTGCCCTGCGGCAACGCAGCGCCAGCCTCGCCAGTCAGCAACAGGCTGAACGCGAGGCGATCAGCGAGGGAGAAACGGGCCTGGCTGCCGCCGCCACCGTGCTCGAGCAACTCCAAGCTGAGGTAAAAGCCCTAGGTGAAGATCAGCTGATCGCCGTGCAGGCCGAGCTGGCAGGCCTTGAGGCCAGTGGCCGCGAACTAACCCGCCAGGCAGGCAAACACCAGCTCGATGCCGAGGCCCTGCAACGCCAGCGCCACGAGCTGGCCCGCACTCAGGGCGAGCTGCGCCAGCAGCAGCAGGCCCTCGAGGCCAGTTCCGACCAAGCCGCTCTCAGCGATGCCGAAGCCGGCTGCCGCGATGCCGAAGCCGCCGTGGAGCTATCGCGCCGCCGGCTTGGCGAGGTGGCGGGGCGCTCCGGCAGCTGGTTGGAAGAACAGCAACAGCGCAGCCGCGCCCGCCAGCAGCTGGGCGAGCAGATCAGCCCCCTGGAGGCCGAGCGGCAGCAATTACAGGAGCGGCTGCGGCAGCACCAGGAGCGCCTGGCCGAGCTCGGCGCCGAAGAGCAGCAGGAAGGGGCCAGCCATCGCAGTGCCCAGCAGCAACTGGAGGCCACCGAAAGCAGCTGGCAGCAGGTGCTGGAAGCCACCCGCCTGGAGCAGCAGCAGGTGCAGGAGCTAGCCGAAGCCCTGGCCCTTCAGCAGCGAACCCGCAGCCGCCTCGAGCAGGAGCAAACCCAGCTCGAGCGCGAGATCGCCCGACTGGACAGCCGCCGCGAAACCCTGCAGGAAAGCCGCGGTACCGGTGCCCTGCGGGTATTGCTGGAGGCTGGCATGGACGGCATCCACGGGCCGGTGGCCCAGCTCGGCGAAGTGGAGGAGCGGGTGCGCCTGGCGCTGGAAGTGGCCGCCGGCGGCCGCCTTGGCCAGGTGGTGGTCGACGACGACCGCATCGCCGCCCGCGCGATCGAGCTGCTCAAAAGTCGCCGGGCAGGCCGGCTCACCTTCCTGCCGCTCAACAAGATTCGAGGGGGCTCCGGTGGTAGTGGCGGAGCCGCCCTGCAACGCGGTGGCGCGGCAGGCGGTGCGGGCAGCGGTGGCCCTGCAAGCGGTGGGCTGGTGGGCAAGGCGGTGGATCTGGTGGGTTACGAGCCCGTTTACGCCGAGGTGTTCCGCTACGTCTTCGGCGACACCCTGGTGTTCGACAGCCTGGCCAATGCCAGACGCGAACTGGGCCGCTGCCGGGCCGTGACCCTCGACGGCGAACTGCTGGAGAAGAGCGGCGCCATGACCGGCGGCAGCCTGCAACAGCGGGGCAGCCAGCTCAGCTTCGGGCGCAGCCAGGACGGCGACGAAGCCGCACCCCTGCGCCAGCGCTTGCTGGAGCTGGGCGAGAGCCTGCTGGCCTGCCGACGCAAGGAAGCCGAGCTGGGCCAGCAGCTCGAGACCCTGCGCCCCCGGCTGCTCTCACACCAGCAGCGCCAGGCGGGCCTGGAGGCCGAGCGCAGCGCCGCCCAGCGAGCCCTAGCCCCCCAGCTGCAACGGCAGCAGCAGCTGGGCAGTCGCCTGGGCCAACTGCAGGAGGCCTTGCAGAGCGATCTGCAGCGCCAGCAGCAACTCGAATCCCTGCTGTTGCCGCTGCAGCAACAACGCCTCGCCTTGGAAGAGGCCGAAGCTGCAGTGCAATCCTCCGGCGATGCAGCCCGCTGGCAGGGGCTGCAGAGCGAGCTGGAGGCGGCCGACTCGGCCCTGGCCGCGGCCCGCAGCCAGCGTGATGGGCTGCTGGCGGCCCGGCGCGAACGGGCCCTGAGCGCCGAGCGCCTCAGCAACCAGCTCGAGGCCCTGAGCGCCGATGAACAGCGGCTGGTGGCCGCTGTTCACACCCTGGTGGAGGAGCGAGCTCGCTGGAAAGAGCAGCACCAGGCGGATCAGTTGCGGCGCAGCACCTTGGCAGCCGAGCAGCAGCAGCTGCAAACCCGCTTTGGCGAAAGCCGCCGCGCCCGCGATGCCGCCGAAGCCCAGCTGGCCGCCCAGCGCCAGGCCCTGCAACAGCGCCAATGGGAACTGCAACGCCTCGGCGAGGAGATCGAATCGCTGGCCGAACAGCAGCGTGGCGACCAGCTGCGCCTCGAACAACTGGAGCGGGAACTGCCTGAGCCAAGGCCGGAGATTCCCGCAGAAGTGCGGGAGGCGGGTCTGGAAGCCCTGCAGGCGGAGCTGCGCAGCCTGCAGGGCCGGATGGAAGCCCTCGAACCGGTGAACATGCTCGCCCTCGAGGAGCTTGAGCAGCTCGAAACCCGCTTGGCGGAATTAGAGGAGCGGCTCGAAGTGCTCAGCAAGGAGCGCGAAGAGCTGCTGCTGCGCATCGAAACCGTGGCCACCCTGCGCCAGGAGGCCTTCCTTGAAGCCTTCACAGCGGTGGATGGCCATTTCCGCACAATTTTTGAAGGGCTATCCGACGGCGAGGGGCAACTGCAGCTGGAAAACCCGGAAGCACCCCTTGAAGGTGGCCTCACCTTGGTGGCCCACCCCAAGGGCAAGGCGGTGCGGCGGCTCAACTCCATGAGTGGCGGCGAGAAATCGCTCACGGCGCTGAGCTTCCTGTTTGCCCTGCAGCGCTTCCGCCCTTCGCCCTTCTATGCATTAGACGAAGTCGACAGCTTTCTCGACGGCGTCAACGTGGAGCGCCTCGCCGCCCTGATTGCCGGCCAGGCAGACCAGGCCCAATTCATGGTGGTGAGCCACCGGCGCCCGATGATCGCCGCCGCAACCCGCACCATTGGTGTCACCCAGGCCCGGGGCGCCCACACCCAGGTGGTCGGGTTACCGCCCGCTGCCTGAGCCGCCCCTTCCCCAGCGGAGCAGGTGAGCCACAATGGGCCGACTGGGCCACGGGTACGACCCTTTCATTGACCTCCTCCATCCCCCCTTCCTCTGATCCCGGGGCAACGGCTGCCGCCCCAAGTGATCGCCTCTGGTTGCGCTCCGAGCTGATGGGCACCCAGGTGATCACCCGCGACACCGGCCGCCGGCTGGGCGTGGTGGGCGAGGTAGTGGTGGATGTCGACCGGCGCGAAGTGGTGGCGCTGGGCCTGCGCGACAACCCTCTGACCCGCTTCCTGCCAGGCCTGCCGCGCTGGATGCCCCTCGACCGGATCCGCCAGGTGGGCGATGTGATCCTGGTTGATTCCGCCGATTCGCTGGCGGAGGGCTTCAACCCTGACCGTTACAGCAAGGTGATCAACTGCCAGGTGATCACCGAAGCGGGCGACCAGCTGGGCCGGGTGCTGGGCTTCAGCTTCGACATCGAAACCGGCGAGCTGGCCACCCTGGTGATCGGCGCCCTGGGAGTGCCCCTGCTGGGTGAAGGCGTGCTGAGCACCTGGGAGCTCACGGTTGAGGAAATCGTCAGCAGCGGGCCGGATCGAATCATTGTTTACGAGGGCGCCGAAGACAAGCTCAAGCAGTTGGGCTCCGGGCTACTGGAGAAGCTTGGTATTGGTGGGCCGAGCTGGGAGCAAGAGGAGCGGGATCGATACCGCACCGGAATGGTGCCCGTGGAAAACCAACTGGCTGCAGGCCAGCCGGCAGTGCAGGAACAGCGCCGCATCCAGCCGGCCACCAGCCAGACCTTCGAGCCCGATGAGGAGTTCGATTACGTCGAACTCGATGAGCAGCGCCAACGGGAACCCCTGCGCCAGCGCCGCTACCTCGACGAGGAGGAGAGCCGCTACGAGCAACCGCGTTACGAGGAATCAAGTTACGAAGAACCCCGCTACGACGAGCGTCCAGCTGAACCCAGTCGCCGCCCCCTGCAGGCCGAACCCCTGCCCAAGCAGGCACGCCCCATCGAGGCTCGATCTCTTGATGCTCGACCACTAGAACCTAGACCACGAGAAACTCGCCCCCTAGAGAGGCGGCCCGCCCCCACCCCCTACCGCGAACCCCTGGATGTGGAGGCTGAAGACCTGGCCAGCAACGACCTAGAAGATCCCTGGTAAAACAGTCCAGGATCGAGGCTCAATAGCCCTCTCAGCTCGCCTTGAAAGCAAGGGACGCCGAATTGACGCAGTGGCGCTGACCGGTTGGGGCCGGGCCGTCGTTGAAGACGTGGCCAAGGTGGGCGTCGCAATTAGCGCAGCGAATTTCGGTGCGCACCATGCCGTGGGCGTTATCGGTGTGGGTGCTGATGGCAGCAGCGCTTACCCCATCCCAGAAGCTGGGCCAGCCGGTACCGGAATCAAACTTAGTGGCGCTGCTGTAAAGCTCGGCATCACAGCAGATGCAGTGGTAGCTGCCATTGCCATTCTGGGTCCAGTAAGCGCCGCTGAAGGCACGCTCGGTGCCGCCCTGGCGGGCAACCCGGAACTGCTCAGGCGTCAGCTGCTGGCGCCACTGCTCCTCGCTGGCCCCGCGGGCCAAGCCACTGTCGAGGCCGCAGGCTGAAGGGTCGGAAGAACTAGCAGCGTCGACCATCGAACTCAGCGAAATGAGTCGCAAGCCTAGGCAGCTCAGTTGGGGATGTTCAGGTCAGAGGCACTCAGCTCTGGGGGCAGCAGCTCCTGCACCAGGGCCGCCAGGCTGGCCACCGCCCCCGGCTGGCCTCGCAGGCTGCGCAGATCGGCGCGCATCTGCTCCAGTCGCTCCGGTGCCGCCAGCCAGTCGGCGGCTTCGGCGGCGATGGCCTCAGGGGTGATCGCCCCAACCCGCTCAGGCACCACCAAGCGGCCAGCGGCAATGTTGGGAGAGGCCAGAAAGCCCCGGTGGCGCAGGCGCCAGGCCGTAATCAGCACCCCAAACAGCCAGCGCAGCAGGGGCAACCGCCCCAGCATTCCGGCCAGTCCATCCCAGGCCTGCATGACGTGCAAGTGCTGGGTTGGCACCAGCACCAGCATCGGCACCCCCAAAGCAGCCAGTTCGGCGGTGTTGGCGCCCACGGTGGTGAGGGCCAGGGAACACTGGCTCAAGCTGCCGTAAGCCGGATTCTCCCGAACCAGCCGAATCCTGGTGCCAGCTGGCGTCTCAAGTAGATCCGGAGCCAGCAGGCGGGGCTGACCCGACCGGTAGGTACGGGCGATCGGATTGGCGGGGCCAGCCTGATTCAGCAGCTCCTCCACCGCAGTGGTGGGAGCCAGGGGCAACAGAAAGCGACAGCCAGGACGAAGGGCCGCCAGCCGATCGGCCGTCTCCAGCAAAAACGGCATGCCCACACGCAACTTGGCCCGCTTCGAGCCCGGCAGCAGCGCCAACCACTCCCCTGCCGGCAAGGGCGCCTCGCTGCGGGCCGACTCCGAGAGGTCTGCCATCAGGTCACCTACCACCGTGCAGCGGGATGCCCAACGCGGTGCCAACTGGTCAGCAGCCAGGGGTCCCATGGCAGCGATGCGGTCGTTCCAGCGGGGCCAGCGGGCCACCCATTCCGCATAGGTGAGATGGCGGTAACCCAGCCGTGCCGAGAGCAGCACAGTCCAAAACTGATCACCCCCTAAAAACACCACCAGTCCCTGGCGGGGCCAGGGACCAAACCGCTTGGGGCGCAGTAGCAGCGACCAAAATTGACGAGCTGGCACTATGCGCTCAAACAGGCCCCAAGCGGCGGCGGCTCGATGCTCCTGTCCCGTGCCGTTTGGACAGGGCACAAGCAGCAACTTGAGGCTGCAGGCGGCCGTAGGCACCTCAGGCCGCAGCGGTATCTGGCGATGCAGGCGCTGGGCGAGGGGACGAACCCAAGTAGACAGCTCTCCGGGGCCGTTGCTGACAAGCACGATCGCTGCCGAGGGCCGGATCGATTCGGGCAAGGCCTGGATGGCTCGAATTAAGAAATGCGGATGACGAGACTTGAACTCGTAAGGCCGAAGCCACACGCCCCTCAAACGTGCGTGTCTACCAATTCCACCACATCCGCATGTGGTTCGGATCGCTAAGCGTTCCGGTGCGAGCAATATACCCATCGCCGGCACCAGAATCGTCTGAGGGAGCTGTCCAGGCAGCACTGATACAGTCCGCCTCAGCCCATATCAGCTGAGACGCCGCGGATGCCCATCGGCAAGTTGCTGATCGCCAACCGTGGCGAAATAGCCCTACGCATCCTGCGCACCTGCCGGGAGCTCGGCATTCCCACCGTCGCCGTTTACAGCACGGTGGATAAAAACGCCCTGCACGTGCAGCTCGCCGACGAAGCCGTTTGCGTTGGAGAGGCGCCCAGCAGCAAGAGCTACCTCCACATCCCAAACATTTTGGCGGCGGCCACCTCCCGGGGTGCTGACGCAATTCACCCCGGCTACGGCTTCCTGGCCGAAAACGATCGCTTCGCCGAGATCTGCGCCGACCACGGCATCACGTTTGTGGGTCCCTCCCCCGAGGCCATCCGCTCGATGGGAGATAAGTCGACCGCTAAGGCCACAATGGAGCGGGTGGGGGTGCCCACCATCCCCGGTAGTGCCGGCTTGCTGGCCAGCCCGGAGGCGGCTGCGCGATTGGCCGAATCGATGGGCTACCCGGTGATGATCAAAGCCACCGCTGGTGGCGGCGGCCGCGGCATGCGCCTGGTGCCTGGGCCCGATCAACTCGAGAGCCTGTTCAAAGCGGCCCAAGGAGAAGCGGAGGCTGCCTTCGGCAACCCTGGCCTGTACATGGAGAAATTTATCGACCGGCCCCGGCACGTGGAAGTGCAGGTGCTGGCCGATCGCCACGGCAACGTGATTCACCTGGGCGAACGCGACTGCTCGATCCAGCGCCGCCACCAAAAGCTGCTGGAAGAGGCCCCGAGCGTGGCCATCAACGCCGACCTGCGCCGCCAGATGGGCGATGCCGCCGTGGCCGCCGCCCGCACCATTGGCTACGAGGGCGCCGGCACCGTGGAATTCCTGGTGGACCGCAGCGGGGCGTTTTATTTCATGGAAATGAATACCCGGATCCAGGTGGAACATCCGGTCACCGAGATGGTCACAGGGGTAGATCTGATCGCCGAGCAGTTGCGTATTGCCGGTGGGGAGCCGATCTCGGTCACCCAAGACCAGATCAAGCTCTGCGGGCACGCCATCGAGGCGCGCATTAATGCCGAAGACCCCCGCCAAAACTTCCGGCCCGCCCCCGGCAAAATCACCGGCTGGCTACCTCCTGGCGGCCCCGGCGTGCGGGTCGATAGCCACGTGTACACCGGCTATGAGATCCCGCCCTTCTACGACTCCTTGATCGGCAAGGTGATCGTCTGGGGCACCGATCGCCCCCACGCCCTCAGGCGGCTGCGCCGGGCCCTATCGGAATGCGCGGTGACCGGCATTCCCACCACCATCGACTTTCACCTGCAATTGCTGGATCGCCCTGAATTCCAGGCGGGCGACGTACACACCAAATTTGTCGAACAGGACATGCTTCCGCAGAAGGGCAGCTAAGCCGGATCTGAGTTCAGCCGATCCCGACGCTCTGGGCCCGAAACAGCACCTGACTGACAAGCCCCTGCTGCCCCACCAAAATTTCTCGCACCAGGCTGAGCAGACCCACCCACACCACCGGCGTCACATCAACGCCACCGATCGGTTTGATCAGCCGACGGGTGAGGGCAAGCAAGGGCTCGGTAGGGGCTCCGACCAGGCGCATCGCTCCGCGGCTCAGATCAATCTGGGGATACCAGGTGAGCACGATACGAAACAGAAAAAGCAAGGTCCAAAGCGCCAGTCCCAAGGCCAGGGCCAAGTGCAAGCCCGACAACAACGGCAGCCAGGACTGGGGTAGGGAGGTGGCTGCCGTCACAAAGCTCTAAGTAGCTGGGCTCCCAGCGTAGGAAGCCGCCACCACTGCCTAGGATCGGGCCACGAATCAAGCCATAGAGCTGTTCCTGCCATGACGCCATCCCTGGCCAATTTCCTGACCAGCCTGCTTGCCGGCGCCGTGATCGTGGTGGTGCCCATCACAATCGGGCTAGTGCTGATCAGCCAAAACGATCAGCTTGATCGTCGCCTTTGAGCTCCTGCACCTGAGTATCTCCAGGTCTCTAGCTGCTCGGGCTCAACTGCCTACACTGACGAGACTGACTGTCGGGTGAAAAACCGTGGTTAATGCCAGCCTGAATTGGGCCAGCATCGTGGGCATAGTGCTTGCGGTGGGCGGTGCACTGCTTTATTTCATGCGGAGCTTCAAGCCCGCACTCGCCCGCGATTACGACGTCTTTTTCGCTGCAATTGGGTTACTCTGCGGCGGCATCCTGTTTTTTCAGGGTTGGCGCCTCGATCCAATCCTGCAATTTGGTCAGTTTCTGCTCGCCGGCACCACGGTCTTTTTCGCCTACGAAAGTGTGCGCCTGCGGGGGGTAACCACGGAGCAGGCTCGCCGGTCGTCCTACTTCGACGACGACGAACCAATGCCTGAACCAGGCCCCTACAGGCCGAGGATGGGTGGCCGCGCCTGGGGGGAGGCCTCTACAGATAGCTTTGATGAGCCCGAGCCGCTTAGGCGCCGCATCCCCTCCCGCGGCGAAAGCGATGAGCCAGATGAGGAAGATTTTTACCGGGCACCCCGTCCCAGCAGTAGGGCCGCAATCCCTGAAAGGGCCGCCAGCCGCCGCCCTCCCCAAGAGGATTGGGCACCCCAAAGCTCTAGCCGGCCCAGTATCGATTTCGGTGCCCGCAGGCGTGATCGAGATGGCGCAGTAGAGCCACGACGGGGCAGCCGGCCGACAGCCGCTAGTGAGGCCATGCCTCGCTCCAGCCGCAGGCCCGCGCCCACGGCCCCTGCTTCGGCCTCAGAAGCTCCTAGGGCATCCCAACCAGCGGGAGTACCCCAAGGCTCACCGATCAGCCCAGCAACCCCTGCCAGCGGCAGAAGCAATCGCCCAGCGGCAAGCGATATCAGTGATGCGGACTTCACGCCAGTGAAACCCTCCAGTCGCCCCGAGCCCAGCCCCCGAGGCATTAGCCCCCGGGACAACAGCTCCCGCTTCGACGACTGAAGCTTTTCGCCGTCAACATATTTGGTCCCCTAGGGGTGTCTGCCCTGCTGCTGACAACCCTGAGCTTGCTTATCAGCGGCTGTTCAGGTGGAGCGTGGCTGGCCCGTCGCAGTGCTGGCCCGGTTGGGGTGTTCAACGGCAACAGTCGCCAAGAACCCGCCCTCAGCGGCCAGGGGCGATTTCTTGCCTCAGTGGTTGATCGAGGTGGCCGGGCCACCCTGCTTTTGCAGGAGCAGCCCAGCGGCCGAATAGTGCCCCTGCGCCATTTCCAAAACCGCCAGCCCCACAGCTCCCCCTCCCTCAGCTGGAACGGTCGCTACGTGGCGGCCCTGGTGCAACAGGGAAACCAAAGACTGGCCCTGATCGAAGACCGAGCCAACGGCAACCTGCACCGGCTTCCCCTACCGGCGGACAGCACTTCAGTGCGCCTCAGCCTGTCCCCGGAGGCACGCCAGCTGGCGGTGCAGGTGGCCCAGGCTGGCCAGTGGCGCGTGCAGCTGTTTGATCTGCGCAGCCTTCTTGAGCCAGACCTGCCCGGCGGCCTTGCCGTTCAGGGGGGCGGAGCGGAGCCCTCGCCATGAGGAGCTCATTAGCAAAAAGAGCCATTGCGGCAGCAACCGGCCTGCTGCTGGGTGGCTGCCTTGCCCCCATGCCGCAGCCCATAGTGCCGCTCAACTCCCGGCTGGAAGCCATAGGTGCCAACCGGGATCCAGCCCTTTCAGGGCGCTGGCTGGCCCTAATCAGCGGCAGGGGCGGCCGCGAACAAGTGCTGCTGCTGGATCTGGAGCGCCAGCAGCCCATAGACCTACCGGGCCTCAACCGGGCCGATGCCCAACCGGTGAGCGTCAGCGTCGACGCAGCAGGAGAGCGAATTGCCCTGGTGCGGCAGCTGGAGGGACGCACCGAGCTGGTGCTCTACCGGCGTTCGGTGCAGAGCCTGCAACCCATACCGATGGTCCCCAGCGGAGTTGCCCGCCAGGTGCAGCTGCAGGCCGATGGTCGCCAGCTAGCTGTTCAGGTGAGCAGGGGCGGGATCTGGCAGGTGGATCTGGTGCAAATTCCATAGGGCACCAGACGCTCAGGGCACCAGGCCAGACCAGCGCAGAAACGTCTCGCCGCTCAGGGCTTCGATCAGCAGCAGGGCAATGAAGCCCACCATGGCAAAGCGACCATTCACCCGCTCGGCGTAGCCGCTCCAACCAAAGGCAGGCACTTCGCTAGTTGTTGCACTGGTTGTAGGGCTGATTTCTGGGGTCTGGTCGGGGCTTGGTTCAGGCATGGGGTCAGGTAGGGGATCAGGCGTGGCGGCCCACTTCATAGCCGGCCGCGGGTAGCAGCCGCCAGTTGCCGCTGCCATCGAGCTCCAGCACGGTGTCATGGAAGGCGGTGAGGGTGGGCCTATGACCGACGCTCACAAAAGCCATCTCCCGCTCAGCCAGCAGGCAATAAAGGTGACGCTCAGTTGCCACATCGAGTGCGCTGGTGGCCTCATCTAGGACAACAAAACTCGGTGAATTGAGCAGCAGACGTGCAAAGGCCAAACGCTGTTGCTCGCCCAGGGAAAGCAGGCGAGGCCAATCCTGAATGATGTCGAGATCGGGGTAGCGCCCAACAAGCTCGGGCAGCCGCACCTGCTCCAAAACATGGCGCAGCTGTTCGTCACTAAAGCGATCAGGCTGGAGCGGATAGCAAAGCTGCTCGCGCAGGCTGCCAAGCAGCATGTAGGGCTTCTGGGGAATGAACAGCAGATCTCCCTCGCTGGGACGCTCCACCCGGCCAGCAGCCGGGGGCCACAGACCACTGACCATGCGCAGAAAAGAGGTTTTGCCGCAGCCCGATGGGCCCACAACCAGTAAACGCTGATGAAGATTCACCTCAACACTGAGGTCGCGGATCAAGGTGCGATTGGTGCGGGGCGGCACCAAATCGACATGGCTAACCAGGATCGAATTTCCACTGCTACCGGTGCTCGTGGCGGCCAACTGGGCTTCAAGCGCTGCAGCTTCAATGCCGATTGAATCAACCTTGCCCTGAAAACCCTCAAGCCGGCTGATCGAAGCAGAGAACGCCGCAAGACGATCGATGTTATTAACAATATAACTCACCGAAAATAGCACCTGACTGAAAGCAATACTTGCCTGGCCAAAGACTCCAAAATCGACATCTTTAGCGAAATAAATAGGAGCTATTACCAGCCAAGGCAGGAAGCGAGAAAAATAATCATAGGAACGCTGAATGACACTAATGAGCGCTTCCCAGATGATCAGGCGCTCATAATTTCTAATAGCCCCTTCCAGCCTCCTGCCTGCCTCACGACCCTCCTGTTGCTCGCCCCGATAGAAAGCAATCGATTCAGCGTTATCGCGAATATGGACCAGCCCATAGCGAAAATCAGCCTCAAGCTTGAGCTGTTGATAGTTCAAGTTCACCAGCTTCCGGCTGGCAAAAACAATTAGACCTGTGCCACCAACAGAGTAGACAAGCAGCACCAAGGCCAACTTGTCGCTGATAGTCCACAATACAATTATAAAACTGACGAAAGTGAGCAGGGCAGATATTATCTCAACCGTGACACTGAGACTGGTGCCGGTGAAGCTGGCCGCGTCTTGTGAAATGCGCTGATCGGGGTTATCAATCTCCTCGATTGACTCATCATTTGGATTGAGAACGTAATAAGCCCGATTTGAAAGGTATCGGCTCAACAGGCGGCCGCTCAGCCACTCGCGCCACAGCAGGCCAAGCTTGGGGATTAAATAACTCTGAATAGCCCTGATCGGCAGAGCTATAACCAAGCAAAAAGCATAAATAGCAACGATCTTCCAAAACTCCTCAGCCTTGTAGCCGACCAGAGCATTTTCGATGTTGCGAGCTACATAGCTAATCCCCACATTGATACCATTGACAACCAGGATCAGCAGGGTGATCACCGCCATCAACAACCAGGGCAACCAGCGCCCGTGACGCAACTTGCCTCGGAAAGCCACAAAACAGCCCAGCCCACCGGCCAGCAGCACCATCACCAGCGGCCCGATCGGGCTGTTCCAAATTGCTGCCACCTGCTCGGGCACCCCGGGCAGGAAACGGCTGCGCAATTCGGGAATCACGGCGCCGGTCAGGGCCAAAACCCCAGTGAGCAGCAACAAGGTGCTACCTACGACCACCGCAAGCAATGCCACCACCAGCAGTAGAAACTGCCAGCTCTTGGTGTCGTCTACCGGCAGGAAATAGGGCTGGGCCAGGCGTTGCAACTTCGCCAGTTGACCGCGAAGAGCCTTGAGGGGGTTCATGGGGCAGGTCGAATCAGGTCATTGTCGCGGGCCCGCGGTCAGCCCGGGGGCCAGGCCAGCGGACGCCCCCCTAGCACATGCACATGCAGGTGAAACACGGTCTGGCCCGCATCCGCGCCGCTGTTGATCACTGTGCGAAACGACTCCAGACCCTCCTGGCGGGCCACCTGGGCAGCCACAAGCAAGAGGTGGCCGAGCAGGAGCTCGTGCCCGGCAGTGGCATCAGCAAGCTGGGCGATCGGCTGGCGTGGAATCACCAGCACATGGACCGGAGCCTGGGGCGTTACATCGCGAAAAGCCAGGCAATGCTCATCGGCATACACCTGATCGCAGGGGATCTCGCCGCGGAGGATGCGCCCAAAGATCGTGTCTTGGCTCACAAAAGCAACGGGGGTGGGACAGGGGTGGCACTAACGGTGTAGTAGCACATGGCGTGATGTTGGCACGGTGCAAGACGGCGGCGCTGCAGGGTCTGGAGGCCAGGCCAGTGCTGGTGGAGGTGGATCTGGCTCCCGGCTTGCCGGGCCTGCAGCTGGTGGGCCTGGCCGATGCGGCTGTGCAAGAAGCCCGGGAGCGGGTGCGCTCGGCCATTCGCCACAGCAGCCTGAAGGTGCCGCTGACGCGGGTGGTGGTGAATCTGGCCCCCGCCGACCTGCGCAAGGAGGGGCCGGCTTTTGACCTGCCGATCGCCCTGGGCCTGCTACTGGCCAGTGGCCAGCTGGATGCCGCCAGCAACAACGAGGTTTGGAGCGCCGGGGAGCTGGGGCTGGACGGCAGCTTGCGGCCGATCCGGGGGGTGCTGGCGATTGCGATTGCAGCCCGGAACCATGGCGCCCGGGCCTTGGTCGTGCCCCAGGCCAATGCCTGGGAGGCCGCATTGGTGGAGGGGCTGCGGGTGTGGGGCGCCGCCGATCTCGGCCAGGCCTTATGGCGACTGCAGCATCCGCGGGCCCGTCCGGCCGCCCCTGCCCGTGCCCGTGCCCCCGCCTCCGCCATCGCGCTTAAACAAGCCAACGCGCAGATAACCGCCAGGCCCGCAGCTGAAGATCTTGCCGACGTCAAAGGGCAGCCCCACGGACGCCGGGCCCTGGAGATCGCAGCAGCCGGAGGCCACCACCTGCTGCTCTGCGGCCCACCCGGCAGCGGCAAAACAATGCTGGCCCAGCGCCTGGCGGGGCTGCTACCCCCGCTCGATCCAGCGGAGGCCCTTGAGCTCACCGCCGTCCACTCGGTGGCGGGACTACTGGACAGCAGCCAGGGCTTGCTGCAAACGCGCCCGTTTCGCAGCCCCCACCACAGCTGCTCCGGGCCGGGGCTGATAGGTGGAGGTGGCCAACCCAGACCGGGAGAGCTGGCCCTGGCCCACCACGGAGTGCTGTTTCTCGATGAGCTGGCCGAATTTCGCCGGTCCGTGCTCGACCAATTGCGCCAGCCCCTAGAAGACGGCGAAGTCTGGATTCACCGCGCCCGCCAGCGAACTCGCTTCCCCTGCCGCATCACCCTGGTGGCCGCGGCCAATCCCTGCCCCTGTGGCTGGTTTGGCGACCCAGAGCGCAGCTGCAGCTGCGGGGAGGGCCAGCGGCGGCGCTACTGGGGCCGGTTGTCGGGCCCCCTGCTGGATCGCATTGATTTGCAGGTGGTGATGAGACGGCCATCCAGCGCCGCCCTAACGGCACCGTTTAGGGACCAGGGCGGCAGCCCGGCCAGCGACGAATCAAGCGCTGAGGTGCGAGCAAGAGTCCGCCGGGCCCGGGCCCACATGGCTGCCCGCAATCCCGGGGGCTGCTGCAACAGCCGCATCGCCGGAGGTCAGCTGCAGCAAGTGCTTCAACTGGAAAGCGAAGCCTTAGAAGTGTGGGAGGCTGCGATTCAGCACCGGCAGCTCAGTGCCCGGGCTGGCGCCCGGCTGCTGCGGGTTGCCCAAACGATCGCCGACCTAAACGATCAAGCCAGTATTGACGCAACTGCAATTGCCGAAGCGCTTACCTACCGGTCGTTTGATCAAGGGGTATCTCGCTAAGCGGGAGACCAGATCAAAGCGATCAACGGCGGCGGCGGCGCTGCTGGGCCTTGCGCTTGTACTTCTCAACAGGTGTCTCGTGGTGACGCAGACGCTTTAGGTCAGCGAAGATGCCCGCCTTAGACACCTGGCGCTTAAAGCGACGCAGGGCCGATTCAATCCCTTCGTTTTCGCCGACGGTGACCTGGGTCATGAAGCGCTGCGCTGCTCACAGAGCTTGCCAATGTAGCAACTGCCTTTCCGCTCACACCACTCCCCCCTGCTTCGAGGTCAGCGCTTGGTGCCAGAGAGGCCTGAAATGGGGCTGGGCGCAACTACCGGCAGCCCAGGCTGGATCGCAGCATCAGGCCAGGTATCGCGGTAGAGATACACGTGGCCCAGATTGCGACCGCCGTAGGCCCGGCGCTTGAGCTGCCAGCCCGGTTCAAACACCAACTGGAGGAAGCCAGCGCCCTGGCCCTTAGTGCGAGCAACTAGCATTTCAGGGCCCGCTCCGGCCTTGGTTGGCACGGCCAACAGCACGTTGTCGCCGCTCTGACGCAGAACTGTTAGGCGGTAACTCGTGGCCAGATCTGCACCGCCGACTCGCACCGAGTAGCCGTTGGCATCGATGAAGCGGCTGCAGATGCCGCTGAAATCAAAAGTTGCAAGCAGGGGGCTCACCGGAGCTGGTGACCCTGGGGCCACGGCAAAACAAGGCCGAGTCGGCTTGACCTGCTCATAGATGTTGAGTTGGGCGCGGACGCCATCGCCGATGGGCGCTGCCACCAGAACAAAACGCTCCTGGCTGAGATCCGCAGCTTGAAACAGGGCGCTGGCCATGGCTGGGGTGGCAGCAAATGCCACCCCAGCGGCGAAAGCTCCAGCTGCCATGGGGAGGGAATTGACGCCCAGATGGGGCAATCTCATCACGGCATTGGCAAGCAACATGTGCTTAATCGTATGCGCGGTATCCGGCAAGGTCTAGGCCGGCTTGTTGATCCGGATGGCCACCAACAGGGCCGCAACCGTGCCGGGCAGGCTCAGGCCCAGGATCCAGAGGGTGGTCTGCTGTCCCAAGTCGGGTTCGCCGTAGGCGAGCTCAAACACCGAGCCCGTGGAGGCGATGCCAAGTATGCAGGCAAGAGCCAGGAACAGGCCGGCCAGGGGTTTCATGGGCATGGAGAAGAACGATCAGCGGATGGAACGGACATCTGCCCGTTGAAAGCCCTTTTCCAGCAGGCCTTCATTGAGGCTGAGCTCATCGGTGACCCGGTCAACAAAAAGCACACCTTCGAGGTGGTCCATCTCGTGCTGGATGCAGCGGGCCAGTAGGCCATCAGCCTTGACCCGTTGGGGGCGGCCCATCTCGTCGCGATAGCTGACCTCAATCGTGGCCGGGCGCACTACATTCAGATAAACGCCAGGGATGCTGAGGCAGCCTTCCTCATAAGTCTCGATTGCAGCACCGAAGCAGGCGATCTCGGGATTGATCAGGACCATCGGCGCCGCGGCGGCATTCTCGGGATCAAGATCAATCACCAGTAGCTGCTTATGCACTCCCACTTGGGGTGCCGCTAAACCAATGCCCTTGGCCGCATACATGCTGCGCAGCATGTCCCGGGCCAGATCTCGCACACTCTCATCAACCTTGCTGATCCGCTTGGCCGGGGTGCGCAGCACCCCATCGCCAAGGGTGTGGATCGTGAGGGGGGACTCCTCAAGGGCATCCTTGGGCACTTGAACGCCGCGGCTGGCCTGAACGGCGGAGCGTGCCATCTGGGCAAAGCTGCCGGCTGAACTGCGGGCCAACGCGATACTTGAACGAACGACATCCACTTTATGTCGTTATCCCTCGGTGCATGCGGTGGCTGACCCCCCTGGAGCCCTTCCCGCCGCTGTTGTGGTGGGCCAAACCCCCAGCCTGCGGGAGCCACGGCTACTTGACGGGGTGCTCTATTGGCTGGAGCAGCGACCCCATGAAGGGGGGCGCACGACCCTGCTGCGGCGCCTGGGGCCAGACCAGCCAGCAGAGGAGCTAACCCCTGGCAGCTGGAATCTGCGCAGCCGGGTGCATGAATACGGTGGCGGCAGTACGGCCCTGGGCCACAGGAGCGATGGCCGGCCAGTAGCAGTGTTCAGCCACGACGGTGACCGCTGCCTCTGGCTGCTGGAGCTCGATGGCAGCGATCGCCAGCCGCGACGGCTCAGCCCGCCAGGTGGCTACGGCGGCGGCTTGATCGATGCCGGCCGCGACCGCTGGATCGGCGTGCGGGAAAGCGGCAGTGATAAAGGTGCTGGCTGCGACCAGCTGGTGGCTGTTGGGCTGGAAGGTGGCGAGCCCCAGCCGTTGGTGGTGCCAGCCGACTTCTGCGGCTACCCGGCCCTGAGCCCCTCCGGCGCAGGGCTGGCCTGGGTGGAGTGGCAGCAGCCCTTCATGCCCTGGGAGCGCAGCCAGCTCTGGCTGGGGCACTTCGATGCGGCAGGCCAGCTCAGCGGCCGCCGCCTGCTCGCAGGATCGGGGGTGGAACCAAACCCGAACATTTCGGTGTTCCAGCCACTCTGGTGCGGGCCCCACCTGGTGGTGGCAAACGATCGCTCAGGCTTCTGGAACCTCGAACAGCTCGACAACGCCGAGGGATTCGACGCAGAAACCCTGAGCGCAGAGGCGCCGCTTGCCTGGCGGCCGCTGCTGCCCATGCAGGCGGAATTCGGCCTGCCCCAGTGGGTTTTCGGCATGGGCACCCAGGCCTGGGATGGCGAGCAGCTGCTGGCCATCGCCTGCCTGCAGGGGCGCTGGCAGCTGGGCCGCGTGGAGCTGCCGAGCCAGAGCGGAGGTGCCGGCCAGTGGCAGCCCCTGGCCATCGCCTTTGATGATCTGGCTGGTATTTGTGCCGAACGGGGACGGCTGGCCTGCATCGCCGCTTCAGCAACTGAACCAGCGGGCCTGCTCGAGCTGGACCTGGCCAGCGGCAACTGGTGGCATAGCCCTGCTGCCGCCTGCCCTCTGGCGACGCAGGCGATCAGCCTGCCGCAGGAGCTGTGGTTTGAGGGCCACGGCGGCGCCCGCAGCCACGCCTGGTTTTACCCTCCAGCCGGGGGAGCCCACCGGGAGGCACCATTGCTGGTGAAAAGCCACAGCGGCCCCACCGCCATGGCCCGCACGGCCCTGAACTTGGCCATTCAGTTTTGGACAACTCGAGGCTGGGGGGTGGTGGATGTGAACTACGGCGGCTCGACCGGCTTCGGCCGCGCCTATCGGCAGCGGCTCGCTGGCCAGTGGGGCGTGGTGGATGTGGACGATTGCGCCGCAGCAGCCCAGAGCCTGGTGGCGGCGGGCCAGGCCGATCCCGACCGCATCGCCATCGAAGGCGGCAGTGCCGGCGGCTTCACCACCCTGGCCGCCCTGTGCTTTACGGACGTATTTCGCGCCGGCGCGAGCCGCTACGGCGTAGCCGACCCCAGCGCGTTGGCGTCTGAGAGCCATCGCTTTGAAGCCCGCTATCTCGATGGGCTGATCGGCCCCTGGCCGGAAGCGCGCGCCACCTACGAGGCCCGCTCACCGCTGGCCCACGCCGATCAAATCCGCTGCCCGGTGATCTTTTTTCAGGGCCTCGATGACAAGGTGGTGCCACCGGAGCAAACAGACCGCATGGCAGCAGCGCTCGAAGCCAACGCCATCCCGGTGGAGGTGCACCGCTTCCCGCAGGAGGGCCACGGTTTCCGCGATGGTGCCACCTTGATCCGCGTCCTGGAGGCCACTGAGGCTTTCTTCCGCCGGCACTTCAACCTGTGATCGCAACCTTGGCGAGCGACCTGCTGCCCAGCTTCGGCTGGTTGGCCCTGGCCCTGGCCTGCCTCAGCCTGATCCTGGCGGTGGGGCGAGCCCTTGGTGCCCGCTTGCAGCTGCGACTCTGGGGCATCCCCGAAGCCCTGCTGGCCGGCCTGCTGGGCCTGCTACTGGCCCCGGACGGCCCCCTGCCGCTGCTGCCTCCTCAGGTGATGCAGCTATGGGCCGATCTGCCGCTGGTGCTGCTCACCCTGGTGTTTGGCTCGCTGCTGCTCGGCAAACCCCTGCCCAAACTGGAGGGGCTGTGGCGGCCGGTGTCGGGGCAGGTGTCGCTGGCGCTGGTGCTGGCCTTTGGGCAATTCGTGGTGGGGGGCCTGGCGGTGCTGCTGGTGCTGCAGCCCTGGCTGGGGGTGAGCCCGGTGATGGCCTGCCTGATCGAGGTGGCCTACGAGGGCGGCCATGGCTCCGCCGCGGCGATGGGGCCGAGCTATGCGGCCCTGGGCTTTCCCGGCGGCCAGGCCCTGGGCCTAGCCATGGCCACGGTGGGGCTGCTGAGCTCCACTTTGGTTGGGGGGCTGGTGGTGGTGGTGGCCCGCAGCCGCGGCTGGCTGTTGGCCGATGCCCCAGGCAGCGCACCCAGCGAACCCACCAGCACGGCCAGCGGCGATTCAGGTGGCGTGGCGGCCAGGGCGGCGGCTTGGGCGGTGAACCTAGCCCTGGCGGGCATGGCCGTGCTCACGGGCGTGGCGCTACTGGCCGGATTGCGCTGGCTCACCGCTGGGTTGGGGGATGGCGTTGCCAGCGTTGTTGATGCGCTGCCGGTGTTTCCGTTAGCGATCGTGGGGTCGCTGCTGGTGCGTTTAGCGCTGGAGCGCAGCGGCAAAGCCCATTGGGCCTCTTCCGCGGTGCAGGGCCAGGTGGGCACCCTTTCGGCAGATTTGCTGATCACCGCCGCCACCGCCGGGCTGGATCTGGCCCTGCTCAAGGCCGACTGGCTGCCGCTCACGGTGCTTGCCCTAGGCGGCCTGGTGTGGAACCTGGCGGTGACCCTGCTGCTAGCCCCGCGGCTGCTGCCCGCCGACTGGTTTGAGCGGGCGGTGATTGAGTTTGGCCAGGCCACGGGAGTGGCGGCTAGCGGCCTGCTGCTGCTGCGCATGGCCGATCCAGACGACCGCAGCGACGCCCTACCGGCCTTCTCGATCAAGCAGCTGATGCTGCAGCCGTTTTTGGCCGGAGGTGTGGTGACCGTAGTGGCGCCGCTGGCGGTGACGGGTTGGGGGCTGCCGCTTTGGACCGGCTTCTGCTTTGCCCTGGTGCTGCTGTTTGGCGGCACGGGGCTGTGGCTGGCGCGCAATCAGGCGCCGGCGCCGTAGTGCAGGGAGCGAAACTGCTGATGCACCGCGGCCATCTGGGCAGCGCTGAGCAGCGGTGGCTCACCGAGTTGCAGGGCCTGCAGATACATCTGGGCCAGCGTTTCCACCTCAACGGCGATGCGCAGGGCTTGATCGAGGCTGGTGCCGAGGGTTACCTGGCCGTGCTGGGCCAGCAGGCAGGCCAGCCGATCCTCCATGGCCTGCACTGCCAAGGCTGAGAGCTCAGCGGTGCCAAAGGTGGCGTAGGGCGCGCAGCGGATGTCGTTGCCGCCGGCCACGGCGGTCATGTAATGAAAGGGGGGGATGGGGCGGCCGTGGCAGGCGAGGGCCGTGGCATGGATTGAGTGGCAATGCAGCACCGCCTGGATCTCAGGCCGGCTGGTGAGGAGATCGGCGTGCAGCCGCCACTCGGAGGAGGGCCGCCACCCACCAGCCACCGCCGCGAGCGGCTTGCCGCTGGGATCAATCGCCACCAGATCCTGCGGCTGCATCTGCTCGAAGGGCAGAGAGCTGGGCGTGATCAGCAGACCACCCGGAATCCGCACCGATAGGTTGCCGGAGGTGCCCTGATTGAGCCCGCTGGCGTTTAGGCGCCGGGACACCTCCACGAGCTGCTGGCGCAGCTCCTGCTCAGTCATTGCCATAAAGCTCCTGCAGCCCAGCCTCCGTGGCCGCGGCCACGCCCCGCTCGGTGATCAGGCCCGTCACCAGCCGCGCCGGCGTGACATCAAAGGCCGGGTTGAAGCCGGCGCTGCCCGTTGGCGCTAGCTGCACCGTGGTGATCGCGCCATCCGGCGCCCGCCCCTGGATGTGGGTCACCTCCTCGGCGCTGCGGGCCTCGATCGGGATCTCGGCCACGCCATCGCCAATCGTCCAGTCGATCGTGGAGGCGGGCAAGGCCACATAAAAGGGCACACCGTTGTCGTGGGCGGCCAGGGCCTTGAGGTAGGTGCCGATCTTGTTGCACACATCGCCGCGGCGGGTGGTGCGGTCGGTGCCCACGATCACCGCGTCCACCTGGCCGTGCTGCATCAGGTGGCCGCCGGCGTTGTCGACGATCACGGTGTGGGGCACGCCCTCCTGAGCCAGCTCAAAGGCGGTGAGCGAGGCGCCCTGGTTGCGCGGCCGGGTTTCATCGACCCACACATGAATGTTGAGCCCGGCGCGGTGGGCCTTGTATATCGGCGCCAGGGCCGTGCCCCAGTCGACGGTGGCCAGCCAGCCGGCGTTGCAGTGGGTGAGCACATTGAGCCTGGCGCCTGGCCTGGCCGCCGCCAGCTGCCGGAAGATCGCCAGCCCGTGCTCGCCGATGGCCTCGCCCATGGCCACGTCCTCATCGGCGATCGCCGCGGCCTCCAACCTGGCCGCCTCGGCCCGCTCGACCGGCGGCAGCGGCTGCACCTTGGCCCGCACCCGCTCCAGGGCCCAGCGCAGGTTGATCGCCGTGGGCCGGGTGGCATTGAGTTGCTCAAAGGCTGCCGCCAGAGAGGCGTCGCCCGGATCGGCCTGCAGGGCCAGCATCAGCCCGTAGGCGCCCGTCACGCCGATCAGCGGCGCCCCGCGCACCACCATCGTGCGGATCGCATCAGCCGCCTCAGCGCAGCTGCGCAGGGTGCGCGTCGTGAACTGGTGGGGCAGCAGGGTCTGATCGATCACCCCCACTGCGCGGCCATCCGGCTCCAGCCAGATCGTGCGCCAGGGCTTGCCGTCGATGTTCATGGCTGCGGAAGTGGGCCGAGTCTTCTCCTGATCATCTCTGGGGGTGGGGAACTGGGGCAGATCAGCGCCAGGAACAGCAGCAGAAAGATTTTGGGAAGGACCGTCTCGCAATTCGTACAACCTGTACAGATTCCCGGAGCCTGTCGCAAACCCAACCACACACCCCTGCCACCTGCTCAAATCAGCCGGTAGCCAAACCAATCCGGCACCTGGCTCTGGCTCAGGCCCTCAAGGTGGGGCTCCAGCTGCACATGCCAGCGCTCACCGCCCAGCAGCTCCAGCTGCTCGATCGCCAGGCAGTCGTCCACGGCCGCCAGGTCATCCTTGTGCTGCTGCAGGGCCCCACGCAGCCACTGCCGCTTGGCCGCTGCCTTGGCCGCCTGGGGCGAGCGGGCCACCACCAGGCCGAAATGATGCAGCTCCGCGAGGCAATCGGGGCGGTAGGCGCCCAGGTTCACAAACCACAGCCGCTCGGGCCGGGGCGCGGCCGGCTCGCGCCTGAGGCTCACCGCGAAGCCATCCACCGCCCGCACCGCCAGGTAGCTGTCCAGGTGCAGGCCCTCACGCCTCCCGAACCACTGCCGCCGCAGCTCCGGAAGCGCCGCTTCGATCGTGGCGCCCGCCACGAAGCGCACGTCGTGGAGCTCGATGTGGCAGCCCGGGGCGCGGCCGCCCAGCACCACCAGAAACAACTCGGGTGCGCTCACGGCTGTTGCTGGTCGGGCGGAGAAATCAGCGCCAGCATCCCAGCAGCTGAGCTGTTGGCTGCTGGATGGGCACCGCGATGGATGTGCTGGTGATGGATGGGCTGGCGGTGGATGTGCTGGTGGTTGGTGCGGGCCTCTCCGGGCTGGTTGCCGCACGCCGCCTGCAACAGCAGGGGCTGCGCGTGCGCGTGCTGGAGGCGCGGACGCGGCTGGGCGGGCGGATGGTGAGCCGCACCCTCAGCGATGGCAGCGTGGTGGATCTGGGCGGCCAGTGGGGCGGCACGACCCACCACCGCTTCGCGGCGCTGCTGAGCGAGCTAGGCATCAGCCGCTACCCCAGCCACTACACCGGAGACGGGATCTGGTGCTGGCGCGGTGAGCGGCTGCAGGCCCCCCTGGCGGCCCGCTTCGCCGACAGCCTCCTCTTCTTTGAACCCGATGCTCTGCACCTGGACGCCGAAGCGTTGGCGGCAGCCCAGGCCTTGCAGCGGACCTTCTCGGAGCTGGTGGAGGGGATCGATCCGCGCCAGCCCTGGCGCAGCCCCCAGGCCGAGTCGCTCGATCGGCTCAGCGTGGCCGCCTGGGCCGCACAGCACACCAGCCTTCCCCTGGCCCGGCTGCCGCTCGACTGGCTCTGCCGGGTGGGCGGCTCCGGCGGCTTCGAACCCTGGGAAACCTCGATCCTCCATCTCGCCTGGACCCAGGCGGTGGCACCCCAGGCCGAGAGCCCCGAAGCCTGGCTCGTGCAGGGCGGTGCCGGCTCGGTGGCCCAGCGACTGGCGGCCGATCTCGACGCCCACAGCCCGGGCTGTCTCCAGCTCGGCGCACCCGTGCAGGCCATCGCCCAACAGGGCGACACGGTGCAGGTGATGGCCGAAGGCCTGGCACCGCTGCAGGCGCAGGCCGTGATCACGGCCGTGCCGCCGCCGCAGCGGCTGGCGATCCGCTTTGAGCCGGCGCTGCCTGCCGCCCACCAGGCGCTGCTGCAGCGCACGGCCATGGGAGGCATGACCAAGATCCTGGCCCGCTACGCCCGTCCGTTCTGGCGCGAGCAGGGCCTCAACGGCCTGGGCATCGGCGATCGGCCCTGGCTGGAGCTCACCGCCGACAGCGGGCCGCCGAGCGGCCAGCCGGCCGTGCTGGCGAGCTTCGTGGCCGGCGAGCGGGCGCTGACGCTGGCGGCCCTGCCCGCTGCCCAGCGGCGGGCGCTGATCCTGCAGGATCTCGCCGCCTACTGGGGTCCGGAGGCCGCCAAACCGCTGGAGCTGGTGGAGCAGGCCTGGAACAGCGAGCCGTTCACCGGCGGCGCCTTCACCAGCTTCCTTGCCCCGGGCTGCTGGACCAGCCACGCCCGCCTGGCCGCCGGCGCTGAGGGCGGCCCCGGCCCCGCCCACCACGGGCGGGTGCTCTGGGCCGGCACCGAAGCATCCCCCCGCTGGCCGGGCTATTTCGAAGGGGCGATCGAAGCCGGTGAGCTGGCGGCCAGCGATGCCGCTGCGCTCCTGACGGCATGAGCCAACCGCCCTACATCCACGGCAGCAGCGCGCGTGAACAGCAACGGCTGATCGCGCAGGCAGCCTTGCTGGCGCCCCTGCTGGCCGCCAATCTGGAGCTGCACCCGGGCGAGCGGCTGCTCGAGATCGGCTGCGGCGTGGGGGCCGTGCTGGGCCAGATCGCGCGCAGCCATCCGCAGACGCAGCTCAGCGGCATCGACATCAGCCCCGAGCAGATCGCCGGAGCACACAGTCACCTGGATGCACTGGGGCTGGGTGCGGCCAGCTCCAACCCTGTGGAGCTGGTGGTGGGCGATGGCGCTGCGCTGCCCTGGCCCGATGGGCACTTCGATCGGGTGCGGCTGGTGTGGGTGATCGAGCACCTGGGGGATCCATCGACGCTGCTGCGGGAGGCGCGCAGGGTGCTGCGGCCCGGCGGCACGATCCACCTCACCGAAACCGACTACACCAGCCTCCAGGTGTCGCCCCCGGACAGGGCGATCCAGGCTCTGCTGACCGCCTTTGTGGCCCACTTCAACCGCCACGGCGATGCCCATGCCGGCCCGCGACTCGGGCCCCTGCTGGAGCAGGCGGGCTTCACAGCCGTGAGCAATCAGATGGTGGGCATCCATCACTGGTGCCCCAGTGGGCGCGAGCAGGTGCACGACTTCTGCACCTACCTGCTGGGGTTCATTGAACCCGAACTGCCGGCCCTGCTGGCGGCAGCTCCCAGCGCCGAGGTGGCAGCGCGGATCGCGCTCGGTGCGCAGCGGTTTGGCCAGCTGGGCCAGCGCCCCGATGGGGCCATCAGCCTCAGCATCTATCAGGGGCGCGGCATCGCCGACGCCTGAGTGCTGGCCGGGCGACGGAAGTCGGCGAACAGCACGACAGCGCCGCTGCCGCTCTGGCTGATCTCAAGCTCCAGAAACGGCCCGCTCGCATCGCGGCGCAGCCAACCGCTCACCCGACCGCTGTCTTCGGTTTCGACCAGCAGCACCCGGCAGCTGCGGGACTCGATCCAGCCGATCAGGGGTTCCACCCCCTGAAACGAGGGTTGGCCCTGGCGGTTGTGGCCCTGCACGGCCCCGGGGCCGGTGTGCACCGCCCTCCAGTCGCGCTGGCCCCGCACGCGGCCGTCACGGCCCACCTGCAGCTGCAAGCGCTGCAGGCTTGGCGCCACTCCCCCGTTCACATGCGTCTGCGCCTCGGCCTGCCAGGCGCCCGAGAGCGTGCTGAGGTCGGCCGGCGCAACGCAAGGGAGCGGGCCGGGAGCCGCAACCGCCGGACTCCAGGGCAGCGGCGCGGCCAGGGCAACAGCCAGCCAGAGCGATCGCCAGGGGTGCAATGGGGTCAGCGTCTGAGGCGGCATGGCGGATTGGCATTCCAGGGCATCACGGCATCGTCCAGCAGGATGAGGAGATCGACTCCAGGGTGATGGATTTCTTCGATCGGCAATGGAGCTCCTACCGGGCGATCGTGGAGCACGACCTGATGGAGCACCACCAGAAACAGACTTGGACTCAGAGATTGGACCAGCCTGGGGCGAGCAGAATGAACAGGTTGCCGAGCACCCATGGACTTCTTTGAAAACCAATGGAGCACCTATAAAACAATCGTCCAACACGACTTCATGCACCATCGGGCCCTGGTTGGGGCGGTGGAGCAGGTTCTGAAGCACTACTTCGACGGAGCACCAGCTGGGCACCGCCCCCACTTTGTAGACCTGGGCTGTGGCGATGCCGACCCCCTGGCGGCCGTTCTACGGGACCTCCCCCTCGGTTCGCTCCTGGGTCTGGATCAGGCCTCCTCCGTCCTGCCTCTTGCTGCCAAAGCCCTGGGGGAGGTGCCCTATCCCTGCGACTGGATCCAGGCTGAGCTCCTGGAGTGGGCCACAGCGGCAACGCCACAAACCAATCCGGTTGACATCCTCTATTCCTCGTTCGCCATCCACCACCTGGATGGGGAGAGCCAAGAGGCCTTCCTGGCGGGGGTTCGGAAGAAGATCAACCCCAAAGGCATTTTTCTCTGGGCGGACATTTTTCGGGAACCCAGTGAATCAGTTGACGACTTTCGACTGCGCTACACCCAACGGATGACCGACCACTGGGGGGGTGTCCTCCAGCCGCAGCAACTGGCCCATGCCTGCTTCCATGTGAGTCATTACGACCTTCCCTCTGACCGAGCCGCCATCGGCACCACAGCCCGCAACCAGGGCTGGAGCCTTGCCTGGATCTGGGCTGGACCCGACCAGGCCGAGGCGCTGGCGGTGCTGACGCCGGCCTGATTCAGGCGCTCAGCTGTGCTCCCGCAGGAAGGCGATCGTGCCCTCCAGCTCCTCGCCGAAGCGCTCGATCTCCTCGGGGGTGGTGGTGAAGCTGAGGCTGGCGCGGGCCGAGCTCGGAATGCCGTAAAGGCGATGCAGGGGCTGGGTGCAGTGGTGGCCGCTGCGGATGCAGATGCCGGCTGAATCCAGCAGGGCAGCGATGTCGTTGGCATGCAACCCATCCACCGTGAAGGCCGCCAGGGCACCCCGATCGGGCTGTTGCTCGGGCGTGGGACCCAGGATCCGCACGCCTTCGATCGCCCGTAGACGATCAAAAAGCTGGCGGGTGAGCACCTGCTCCCAGGCGTGGATGCGCTCCAGGCCCAGGGCGTTGAGGTAATCGAGGGCGGCGCCCATACCGATCGCTTCGCCGATGGCCGGCGTGCCCGCCTCAAACTTGTGGGGCAGCTCCGCCCAGCTGCTGTGGTCCAGGTACACGTCCTGGATCATTTCGCCGCCGCCGAGGAAGGGGGGCATCGCCTCCAGCAGGGCCTCGCGGGCCCAGAGGAAGCCCATGCCCGTGGGGCCGCAGAGCTTGTGGGAGCTGCCCACCAGGAAATCGCAGCCGAGCGCAGCCACATTCACCGGCAGGTGGGGCAGGCTCTGACAGGCGTCCACCAGCACCAGGGCACCGGCGGCGTGGGCCAGCGGCACCACCTGCTCGATCGGATTGAGGCAGCCGAGGGTGTTGCTCACCTGCACCAGGCTCACCAACCTGGTGCGCTCGGTGATCTGGCTGCGCAGATCCTCCAGATCCAGCTCGCCGCTTTCGGTGAGCCCGGCGTGGCGCAGCACGCAGCCGGTGCGGGCCGCCAGCAGCTGCCAGGGCACCAGATTGGAGTGGTGCTCCATCACCGTGAGCAGCACCTCATCGCCGGGACCGAGATTGGCATCGCCCCAGCTGCGGGCCACCAGGTTGATCGCCTCGCTGGCGTTGCGGGTGAACACGATTTCCCGCGCACTCGCCGCACCTATGAAGGCAGCAACCTTGGCCCGGGCAGCCTCAAAGCCCTCGGTGGCGCGGGCGCTGAGCTGGTGGGCGCCGCGGTGAACATTGGCGTTGTCGTGGTCGTAGTAGTGCTGCAGGGCCGCCAGCACTTGGCGCGGCTTCTGGCTGGTGGCGGCGTAATCCAGATAGATCAGCGGCTGACCAAGGCAGGCCGTCTGGGCCAGCAGGGGGAAATCGGGCCGGGTCAGGGCAGCAAGATTTGGCGCGACCACCTCAATGCTGGGCGGGGTTGCGGCGGTGTTTGCTGAGGTGGTTGCTGCAGCCGCAGTGGTAGTGCTGGTGGTCATGGATGCTCCCGCAGCAGCAGCTTTAGCGGATTCAGGGCCGCCGCCGCCGCGGGAAGCTCGCGCAACACCTCCTCGCAGTAGCCCCGCAACAGCAAGCGTGAGGCTTGTTCAGCGCCAATACCCCGGCTCTGCAGATAAAAAAGCTCGTTCTGCTGCAGCCGACTAATGGTGGCGCCGTGGGCGCACTTGACATCGTCCGCGACGATTTCCAGCTCGGGTTTGGTATCCACTCGGGCCCGATCGGAGAGCAAGAGGGTGCGGCTGAGCTGGGCGGCGTTGGTTTGCTGGGCGCTGCGCGGCACCCGCACGGCCCCGTTGAACACGCTGCGTCCGGCCCCATCAGCTACCACCTTGTGGAGCTGGTCGAGCTGGCCATCGGGGCCTTCAAAACGCACTTGGCTGTGGGTGTCGGCCAGCTCCTGGCCATCCACCAGCTGCAGGGCCCGCAGCCGGGTGTGGGCCGCTCCCTCGAGCTGGCTGATGCAGGGCTCGAGCCGGCTGAGGGCCCAGCCCCCAACCGCGGTGGTGACTTGCAGGGAGCTGGCGGGAGCCTGAGTGATCGACAGGTGGCTGAGCAAGCTGGCGCGGGCATTGCCAGGCGCCAGTAACCCCAGATTGAGCTGGGCGCCGCGGCCAAGCTGGGCCACCGCTACCAAGCTGGTGGCATTGGGGCCACTGGAGCCGTGCTGAATAAGCAGCTCCAGGCTGGCGCCCTCCTCAAGCACGAGCACCAGCTGCAGTGCCCGCAGACCCGGCTCCGCGCCGGCGTCAAAATGCAATTGCAACGGATCCGCTGCTCCAGCCACCCGCAAGGCCAGACAGCGGGGCGAAGCGCCTTGATTAAGCCGCACCGACCAAGCATCGGTGCCGCCTGTGGCTTTAAGCACCTGCTGCTGCAACCCCTGCGCCTGATCAGCTCCGATGCGGCTAATGCCAGCGGGCAAGCTGAGTTGGGCGAATGGATCGACACCACTCCAGAGCTCGGGCGCCAAGGCCTCTAGGGCCGCCAGGCCTGTGAATCGCCACTCCTCCTGACTTCGGCCTGGCAGGGGAGCGCCAGCAAGTTGGGTGAGCCAATCGGCAGTATTTGGCATAACCGCAGCTGGCATCACAGCACCTCCGCAGGTTCCTGGCCCAGGTTGGCTAGCTCCTGATCCACCCATTCGTAACCAGTGCGCTCAAGCTCCAAGGCCAGCTCCTTGCCACCGGTGCGCAGGATCCGGCCCGCAGCCATCACATGGACGTAATCCGGGGTGATCAGATCCAGCAGGCGCTGGTAGTGGGTGATCAGCAAGGTGGCATTTTCGGGGCCAGCTAGTTGATTAACGCCATCAGCCACGATGCGTAGAGCATCGATATCGAGGCCAGAATCGGTTTCATCGAGGATCGCCACCAAAGGCTCAAGTAGCGCCATCTGCAAGATCTCGTTGCGCTTTTTCTCGCCACCGGAGAAGCCTTCGTTGACACTGCGATCTAAGAAGGCCGGATCCATTTGCACCACCTTGAGGCGCTCGCGCACAAGGTCCTCGAAAGCAAAGGTGTCCAGCTCCTCCTCACCCCTTTGAGCGCGGCTGGCATTAGTGGACACCCGTAGGAATTCAAGGTTGCTAACCCCCGGGATCTCCACCGGATATTGAAATCCCAGGAATAAGCCCAAGCGGGAGCGCTGTTCTGGGGCTAGCTCAAGCAGGTCTGAGCCCATGTATGAAACCGACCCGGCTGTGACCGTGTAGGCGGGATGGCCGGCCAGCACTTTGGAAAGTGTGCTTTTGCCACTGCCATTACGCCCCATCACTGCGTGGATTTCACCAGCTCGGATCGTGAGGTTTACCCCCTTAAGGATTGGCTGCTCCTCAACCCGCGCGTGCAGGTCGCAAATTTCGAGCAATACCGGGGCGTCTGGGCGAATCACAGCAGGTAAGGAAAGGCGGGAAAGGGGGAACGAACAGATAGAACAGATCGGTGCGGCTCAGCCCACTGATCCCTCGAGCTTGAGGGCAAGCAATTTGTCTGCCTCAGCAGCAAATTCCATTGGCAGTTGATTGAACACGTCGCGGCAAAAACCGCTGACCATCATCGAAACAGCCTCTTCAAAACCAATGCCCCGGCTTTGCAGGTAAAAGAGTTGGTCTGCGGAGATGCGGCAAGTGCTTGCCTCATGCTCCACTACGGCATCCGGTTGCTGAGAGCGGATATAGGGATAGGTATTAGCGCCAGCCTGATCGCCAATCAACATCGAATCGCACTGGCTATAATTCTTAGCCCCTACCGCTTTAGTGCCGATTTGGACAAGGCCGCGATAGCTATTAGAAGAATGACCAGCGCTGATGCCTTTACTGACAATGGTTGAGCGGGTCCTAGGACCGACGTGAATCATCTTGGTACCAGTATCAGCCTGCTGATAGTTATTAGTGAGGGCAACTGAATAAAATTCGCCCACCGAATCAGCACCTTGCAGCACACAACTGGGATACTTCCAAGTGATTGCTGATCCAGTTTCCACCTGAGTCCAACTAATTCGGCTGCGGTCGCCCCGGCACTGGCCACGCTTGGTCACGAAGTTATAAATGCCACCTACGCCATGCTCGTCACCGGCGTACCAGTTCTGAACCGTTGAGTATTTGATAGAAGCATCATCAAGTACTACCAACTCCACAACGGCTGCATGGAGTTGATTGGTATCAAACATCGGGGCCGTGCACCCCTCCAAGTAGCTAACCGAAGCACCCTCTTCGGCAATAATCAAAGTGCGCTCAAACTGACCCGTATCGGCAGAATTAATCCGGAAGTAAGTTGACAACTCCATCGGGCAGGCAACGCCCTTGGGGATAAAAACAAAAGAACCGTCGCTGAAAACCGCAGAATTCAGGGCCGCAAAATAGTTGTCATTACTGGGAACCACTGTGCCAAGATATTTCTCTACCAAGCCTGGATATTCTTTTACAGCCTCACTAATTGAGCAGAAAACAACCCCATGCTCTGCAAGCTTTTCACGATAGGTGGTGGCGATTGAGACACTGTCAAAAACAGCATCAACTGCCACGTTGGAGAGGCGCTTCTGCTCACTTAGGGGGATGCCAAGCTTTTCGAATGTTTCCAGCAGCTTGGGATCGACCTCGTCAAGACTTGCTTTTTTCTCCTGCTGCTTAGGAGCTGCGTAGTAAATAATATTTTGATAATCAATCGGCGGGTAACCCAGTGCCGCCCAATCTGGTGACTGCATATTCAGCCATTGGCGGTAGGCCCGCAGCCGAAAAGCCAATAAAAACTCAGGCTCACTTTTCTTGGAGGAGATCAGACGCACAACGTCTTCACTCAGACCCTTGGCGATCTTTTCAGTTTCAATATCAGTAACGAAACCGTGCTTATACGGCTGTGAAACTAGATCGCCAACGGTTGCAGTACTCATTGAGGTAAACCGACTCAGCTGGCAGTAAGGGCTTTAACTTCGTCTATGGAAATTGTCTGTTGGTCACCGCGGAAAGCATTATCCTCGGTGAGAAACAGCATGCAGTGGCACTCTTTACGCTCCCGCATGGGCACGCAAGGGCAGTTCCAAAAGGCTTGGGAAACCTCTGCCTGCTTGTCCTCGTAATGACGGCAGGGGCATAGGGCACCACCAAGCTCATCCTTGTGCTTGGCAAGGCCAGCAAGCACAACCGCGGTCACACCGGGATCACTACAAAAGTAAGTACCGGTGCGCTGCGCATAGGTTTCAGCAAACTTTCGAATCACCTCCAAGCTGTCGGAGTGCGCCGGCGAGCTCCCTGCGGGGCTCTCAGCGGTCGAACTGGCCGGAGTGTCGGACATGGCTCGAAAGGGAAGGTGATCAGAAGGCGGTAGTCAAACAGCACCCCGGAATCCGGTGCCATCGGCTGCCAGCAATCGGATTTGCCGGCAGACCATTACGAAACCAATGTGTTTCGTTAGGGATCGAGCTTAAGACACCAAGGCCGCCAGCGGGGCCCAATCCCCAACCTCCCGCCAGTCGTGGCATCGTTGTGTCAACCGGCCTTTGCCGTGAGCGCCATTCCCGAAATCATTCACCAGCACGCCGATCCGGCATCCACCCGGGATACGGTCCTCACCTTGCTGGTTAGGCATGGAGAGGCCACCGCTAGCGCCCTAGCCGCCCACCTGGAGATGTCGGTGCAGGTTGTGCGTCGCCATCTGCGTGGCTTGGAAGATGATGGTTTGGTCGAGTCCACTCCAGCGGCGGAGGGTCCGGGCAGGCCCAGCAATCACTGGCGCCTTACCGCCAAGGGGCAGGGGCAATTTCCTGATGGCAGCGACCATTTCGCCCTCGGCCTGCTGCAATCTCTGGCTGGCAACCTGCCCCCTGCAATTCTGCAGGGACTCCTAGAACAACAAGCCCTTCAGCAGGCTGACGCTTACCGCCACCGCATCGGCGCTGGCTCGCTTCAAGAGAGGCTGGATCAACTAGTGGATCTACGCCGGCAAGAGGGGTACCTGGCGGAATGTTCCCAGGATGCCGGCAACCCTCAAGCCTGGATGCTCAGTGAATTTCACTGTTCCGTAATGCGCATTGCCGAGCAATTCCCCTGCATCTGCGACCAGGAGCTGCAGCTAATTCGCCACACCTTTCCCGACTGCCAGGTGGATCGGGTGCAATGGCGCTTGGAGAAGGGTCACTCTTGCGGCTTTCGCCTGACGCCCTGCCGTGACGACTGAAGCACCGCCACCCCAGGCCCAAAGTCCGCTTTCAGCAGCGGAACTGGCGGAGCTGGAGGCCACCCTCCTGCCTGCCTCGGAGCGGCACCATCTGCGCCTCCTGGCCCACAGCCTGCGCAGCCTGCAGGCGGTTGAAACCCAACAGCCCGCGGGGGCCCTGCCAGGCCATGACGCGATTTGCGCCTGGGCCAGCCAGCAGCCCGCGCTCGCCGACGCCCCCTGCTTCCAGGCAGTCCTGGTGGAGCAATTAGAGGCGGCGGGCGGGCAGCTGCAGCAACTGGCCGCAACCCTGAACCGGGCGCCATTGACCCTAGAGCTGGGCGACCTAATCGCCGCGGCTTGCGATCATCGCCACAGCCACAGCCCCGGCACGCCAGTGAGCGAAATCCATTCCGAGTCGATCGCCGACGCCCTCAGCTTTTTCCGCCTTAGCTGCGGTCGCTGGCGCTCCCAGCGCAGCAGCCATCACCTGCTGCACCGGCGAGCTGAGGCGGGAGGCTCCTTCATTGAGGTGGTGGAGATCGCCGCATCCGACCCCCGCCTGATCGCCATCGCCGAGCTCCACGGCGAAGATCCCGCCGGCCTCGTTGGAGGCTGCCGGGTGACCTGGAACGCCTCAATGGCGTGGGACAAGGCCGGAGAAGCCCACGAGGGGGAAAGTGTTTTCGGCTTGATTCCCACCGATGAGCTCGGCCGGTCCGGCCTGCTTTTGCGCGACCGTGGCTACGCCGAAACCGCCCCCGTGGCAGGTCATTTCGCCATGGACGAGCGCGACGGTCTACTTCTCACCACCGGCTACGAAACCATGGCCAGCCTGGAGCGATTCAGCTTTGCCGGCCCCAATGTGCGTCTGCGCACCAGCACGGTGGAGGGCCTCTCCAATACGGCGTCCTTCTGCGTCGAGACACGGCTGCTAGACGGCCCGGAGCCTGGGGCCAAAACCCCAGCCCAAGAGCCCGTTTCCGAGCAGCCCCTGTCTCCCCTGGGATGGTGACGAACGTTACGGACTGTGAGCCCTGTCTCGGCCAGCCGAACCCGGCCGCGGCTGCACTTCTACGATCAGCAACGACGGATGATGAAGTTGTGTGGCCCTGCCCCTCCTGAAATACGCGCCCACTACCCAAAACTCGCGGGTTGCCCCGCTTCGGGTGGGTTCGGATGAGGACCCCAAACCCATGTCCATGGACAGGGCAATGGATCCCAAAGACCTAAATCTGGTCATTGAGTCGTGTTATCGACAGATTTTCTTTTATGCCTTCAAGGTCGACCGCAACTCGACATTGGAGAGCCAGCTGCGCAACGGCCAAATGAGTGTGCGGGATTTCATTCGCTCCCTGTGTCTCTCAGACACCTTCACCCGCAGCTTCTACAACCTGAACAGCAACTACCGAGTGGTGCGCCACTTGGTGGAAAAGCTGCTGGGTCGACCCACCCACGGCAGGTCTGAGGAGATCGCCTGGGCGGCCGTACTGATGACCCGCGGGGTCAAGGGCATGGTTGACGACATCCTCAACGGCCAGGAATACCTGGACGCCTTCGGTTACGACACCGTTCCCTTCCACCGCAACCGCGTGGTGGGCTCCCGCGATCTGGGCGAAACCCCCTTCAACATCACCACTCCGCGATACGAGGCCTATTACCGCGGCATCTTGGGCTTCCCCCAACTTGTGTACACCGGCACCGCCAAAACGATCCCCGCTCGCTCCGGTCAGCGCCGTGGCGGCTTCCCCGAGGACTACCTCCCCTGGGTGCGCAATCTGCCTGCAATGCGCAGCCAAGGCGCTGCATCCGGCAGCGTCAGCATGGACTATATGTCCAAGGTTCCTTACCGCAGCATCGGCCGCTGAAGCCAGTCTCCAACTAAATCCCCGGGCGGTCAAAAGGCCGCCCTTTTTTATGGGCCATCAGCACCCAGGCCGTCAGCATCTACTGACGGCTCTAGATCGGGCTACCCGAGTCAGGAGAAACTCGTCCACACTGATCCCAAAAGAAATCTGTTGCTGTGACTCAAGCATTCACCGCATTGGCACGCATGACCCTGCGTCAGCTTCGCCAGGTCGCTAGCGACCTTGGGGTGGGCTTGTACAGCCGTAAGTCCAAGGATGAACTCCTAGCAGCCATCAATGATCGCCAGGATGAGGAGGACACGCCTATCAGTCTCAAGGCAATCGAAGCAAAGCTACCCCCAGCTCCCCGCCCCAGCTCAGCAAATACCAGCGTCGTATTTCTGCCCCGCGATCCCCAGTGGGCCTATGTGTTCTGGGATATCTCCCAAAGCGATCGGGCCTCAGCCCTGGCAACTGGTGCCTCCCAGCTTTGTCTGCGCGTCGCCGACGTAACTGGCCTGCCCGGCGGCTCAGCCCACCCCCACACCCTGCAGGAAGTGGTGGTCGACAGCCATGCCACCGAGTGGTATTTGCCAGTGCCCCTGTGCGATCGGGATTACCGGGTGGAACTCGGCTACCGCAAAGGCGGCGGCGGCTGGATATCCCTGGCCTTCTCTTCAGTGGCACGGGTACCGGCCCAGCACCCCAGCGAGCAAATACTCGATCAGTTCGTGCCCTTTTCGCTGGACACGGCTCCAGCCATCCTGCCGATGCCGGTGGAGCCAGCCGATTCAGGACTGCACGAACGCCTATATCAAACAGCTACAGCCCGCTGGCGCAGTCTTGGCAGGGGTTCTGAGGCTTTCCATGAGCTAGAGGCAGCCGGCCTAGACACCAGTGAACTCAACACCTCTGGTGCCGGCATCTGGGCCAGTGGCCGCAACGCCTCCGGCATCGGCGGGGTCGCCTCCCGTCAACGCTCGTTTTGGCTTGTGGCTGATGCTGAGCTGATTGTCTATGGGGCCACCGATCCCGCTGCCCGCCTCACCATTGGCGGTGAGGAGGTGCCCCTTTCCACCGATGGCACCTTCCGAGTGCAAGTGCCATTCCGCGATGGTCAGCAGCTTTATCCGATCGAGGCGGTCGCCGCCGATGGCGAGCAGAAGCGCAACATCACCCTGGAATTCAGCCGCTCTACCCCTGAGGACAACAGCAACCCAGCCGAAAAGGCCGTAAGCGAATGGTTCTAAATCGAGCCTTGGCACTGAAGCGCTCAGCCGTCGCCCTCACGCCGATGGCAGGAGCCTTGGCATTTCCGCTGATTGTGCCGGTTGTGTTGATGCGCTTCGGCTTACCAGCCGCCATGCTAAGCGCCGTATTGATTGGTACTGCTTGGTTTGTGGTGATGCTGCGCACCGCCGAGATGCCCGGCCACCACTAGGTAAAGCCTCAGCTTGATCCGATGTGGGAACCCTGGATTCAACCGCCCAGGGAATCCATGGCCAACCTTTCGCCGCGCCAACCCTTTGCCTGGGCAAGCCTTATGGCCTTGGCTTTAGCTGGTTGCAGCGCTGACGCCCAGCTACTGGGCCAGTCAGCCCGGCCCAAGCCCCTGCCCAAGGGGATCGAGCTGGCCTTCAACCACGCCGAAACCAGCCGCTACCGCAGCCCTATCAACGGTCAATGGCGTCAGGGCGACGATCTCGAGGCTTTCGTGCTGGCAAGTATTCAGTCGGCGCGGCAGGAAATCCTGGTAGCGGTTCAGGAGCTGTCGCTGCCGAAGCTGGCCGAAGCGCTGGCGGCTAAGCACCGCGAGGGGCTGACGGTGAAGGTGGTGCTGGAAAACACCTACAGCAGCCCCTGGAGCGAAGAACATCCGGCCGATCTGGCCCCACACCAACGCACCCGCCATGAACAGCTCAAGGCCCTCGGTTGGGGGGACGCTGTGGCAATCCTGCAGCGGGCCGGCGTGCCCCTGATCGATGACACCGCCGATGGCAGCGCTGGCAGTGGCCTCATGCATCACAAATTCATGGTGGTGGACAGGGCGGTGGTGGTGACCGGCTCAGCCAATTTCACCCCCTCCTGCATCCACGGAGATCCGGGGGCAGACCGCAGCCGCGGCAACGTGAATCACCTGCTGCGTCTGCGCAGCCGTGAACTGGCCAACTCCTTTGTGGCCGAGTTTGAGCGGATGTGGGGCGACGGCCCCGGCGGCCAGCCCGACAGCCGCTTTGGGCTGGGCAAGGGCGGCGGAGCTCCCCAAAAGCTGCTGGTGGGGGCAACGCCGGTGACGGTCCTGTTCGCCCCCCATCGTCGCAGCGATCCCCACCAGGGTCTGCTGGTGTTGGAGAAGTTGCTCTCCGGCAGCCGCAAGCAGCTGGATCTCGCCCTATTCGTACTCTCTGAACAACGGCTGGCCGATGTCATGGCCCGCCTGCAGGGGCAGGGGGTGGCCATCCGGCTACTGGCCGATCCCGGCTTTGCGAACCGCGCGTTCAGCGAAGTGCTCGATCTACTCGGCACCCAACTGCCCGATCACCGCTGCGGCGTGGAGGCGGCGAACCGCCCCTGGCAGCGCCCCCTGGAGAGTGTCGGCACACCACGCCTGGCCAGCGGCGACAAACTGCACCACAAGCTGGCTGTCATCGACAACCGCACCGTAATCACAGGCTCCTTCAACTGGAGCCCCTCGACGGTTCAAACATAAAACAGATACAGTTCCAAAGCAACAGTCAACTCGCATGGCCATGGCCGACAGCGGGAACCCAGTCCAGCCAAAGCGTCTGTGCTGGTCCTATGCCCGCACCTCGACCACCCGGCAGGCACGGGAGGATCGGAGCGGCATGGAGCGTCAGCAGCAGGCGTTGGCCGCCTGGTTGGCAGATCACACCGAGTTCCAGTTGCAGGAGGCGCTGGTTGATCCGGGCCTCTCAGCCAGCACTGGTGCCAACCGCAAGCGCGGTGCCCTGGGTCGTTTCATCGCCGCCGCTCAGGCCGGCCAGGTGCCGCCCGACAGCGTGTTGGTGGTCGAGAGCTTTACCCGCTTCAGCCGTGAGGAGGAGCTAAGTGTGGTCAGAACCTTGATGAGCGAGTTCTGGAGCAGGGGGCTGGGCCTTGCGGTCTGCTCCCACGGCTGCACCTACAGCGAGGAGTTGATTCTGGCTGAGCCCCATCGAATGCACATGCTCTGGGGTTCCTTGTCCCAGGCCAGGCAGGAGGCTGACGAGCGCAGCCGCAGATCCAAAGGTGGTGCCCGCCGCCGCGAGCGTTTGCAGGAGGAAGGGGAGAAGGTGGCCGCGGCCAGCCCTTGGTGGGTTCAGCGCGACCCAAATAGCCGCCACCTCGTGCGTGATGCCAATGGCAACTTCAAAATCGACCCTCTCTCCAAGGCGACCATCTGGAGGGCAGTCGAGCTCGCGATCAACGGGATGGGCACGACGCTCATCGCCCAAGTGCTCAATGAGGAAGAGCGCCCCCTCCCCCCTACCGCTGGTCGTCGCAACCAGTACCGGGACGCCCCTCTTCCGTGGTGGGATCACAGCCGGGTGAGCTACCTGCTGCGGCATCCGGCCTTGCTGGGCGACCTTGTCCGCCGAGACGGTCGCACGATTGCTGGCTTCTATCCGCCTGTCCTAAGTGTTGAGCGCTGGGGGCAGCTCAGGGCCGCCATGGCCAACCGCGACAAACTCAAAGGCGGCCTCAGGGGCGGAGGGCAGAAGGTCAGAAACCTCTTTATGGGGATCACCCGCTGCGCTGTCTGCAGTGGCCCCTTCTCCTTCCACGACAGCAGCGAGCGGGCACGGATCGGCCACCCCGGATACATGGCGTGTCGCCCCGCCAACAGGCGCAATAGCCCCGGTTGCAGCAACTCCGGGTACATCAGCTACCAGGCGGTCGAGGACCACTGCCTGACAAGGCTGGCCGCCCCTATCTGGGCTGAGCTGCTGGGCAATTCAGACGGCGACGCCAGGATCACCGAACTACAGGCGCTGGTCGATGAGCTGGAACATGCACTCCGCCCCCTGGAGACAAGCCATGCAGACGCCAAGAGACGGCTAGGGCAGCTTTTCGTGGATGGCGCCAGCGACCTGCTCATGGAAGCATCTGAGGACGCGGTGGCTTCACTACGTGATGACATTGCAGCCAAGCGTGCAGAGCACTACCGGTTGGCCGGGGAGCTGCAGCTGGAGCGGGCCAAGCCCACTGGGGAGGAGGCCGCGGCCGAGCTGAAGGCCAATGTCTTCACCCTATGGCGGCAGCTGGATGCAGGGCTGGCATCCCCGGCTGAACGGCGGGCTTTCAACCGCTGGCTGCGCTGCCACCAGCCGAGCATTCAGTTCCTCGTGCACCCAGCTCAACCAGGTACCAATGGCCGAGGAGTCGAGCTGGTTGTTGGCGGAGTCTCGGCAGGCACCGAACCCCTGGCACCAGTGGCACGTCGAATGGCCAGGACAGCCGGCGTCGTCGAGCCCTATGCCAAGGACTTCGCCACCAGCCAGGGCGACAGCGGCGTGATCGCTTGGCAAGAGCCGCTGGCCCCAGATGAACTCGCCGCCTGGCCAAACAGCACAAGCGGCCAGGCACTGTGAACGGCAGACAACATCAACTGGTCACCTACCGATCAGCCACCACCGCCGAACAGAGCAGGGATTGGTTCCTGCAGCAGGCGGTGAGCGGTGCCCCGGCTCAGTCCCAGGGCCAAAGCGATCTGGCTGATCGACAGCCCCTCGCCTCGTAGGCGGTGGCCCAGTGCCAATTGCTGCTCGCTGTAGGACTTCCGGCGGCCTCCCAGATCGCCCCCTGTGGCCCGTCGGTGGGCAACGCTGGCCCTGGTCCGCTCGATCGCCAGCTCTCGCTCGAACTGGCTGACGGCACCGAGCACCTGGAACATCAATCGACCGGCTGGTGTGCTGGTGTCGATCGCCTGGTCGAGTACCACCAGATCTATGCCACGGGCCTCCAGATCGGACGCGATGGAGAGCAGCTCAACCAGCGACCTGGCCAACCGGTCGAGCTTGGCAACCACTAGCTGATCACCACGCTGCAGGGCTCCAAGGACCTGGACCAGGCCGGGTCGATCTGCTTTGCCGGAGCTGATTTGCTCGGTGATCACTTCGTCGCAGCCAGCAGCCTCTAACTGGGCCCGTTGCTGGGCTTCGGTCTGCTGCTCGGTGCTGACCCTGCCATAGCCCCACCGGCGGCCAGCAGGTGCAGCGATCAACGGCTCCAGAATCTTTGTCATCGGTCAATCTCCGGTTGATCGGTCACGAGTCCGGCATCGCCAACCTCTGAGCTCAACCCACTTGGACCACAACAACCCCTGTGTCGGAACGACAGGAAGCGGACAGGGTTATGGGACAGCATTAGGCGGTTGTGGAACGGGGTTGTGTGCATGGCCACAGCCGGACGGTTTCGGTTGGGGTGAATTACTGAGCCTCAACTTGAAGGGAGAGGTCACTCCACCTAACTCAACGCCTGGGGGCTTGGGGCCGCATCGACATGGCGCAGTCCAATAAACGAGTGCTGGTCGTGCTCATAGGCACTAGGCCCCGATACCAAGGGTAAAAGAATGGCTAGGGGGCAAGGGGGGTGTCGCCTCTTGGCGCTATATGCGTAAACGACACAAATTTTTCGACTAAAATTCTTAGCGACATAAATCAATGGCAAGAGATCTGCATAGCCAGATCCGAAACTACTCGGACTCTGGACATGAGTTACCGGCAGCTATGCCTAGAATTTGCGGCTTCCCCAGGGGTATACTGAAGCGATTGGGCTTGATGCCTCCAACTTGATAAAGGGAGCCTCTTCGCCTATGGCCCGACTATGGTTTTTAGCTTTTTCCTTTATCTTCTTATGTGTCGCGGCCCCAACTTCTGGCTATGCCCAGATCTTTCGGGTTGACTATGACAGCAAGAAAACCAGTGGCCAGATCAAGAATGGTCAAGTCACAGCCAGCATTGAGCATCAGCGGCGAATCAATAGTGATGGTAGCAACATTGTTCAGCCTGTAGTCAACGTTTTAGTAGGTGACTTGCCAGTAGGCTCTATATCAACTGAAGAGGTGGGCTCGCCGAATTCAATCTTGCAGATCGTCGAGCTCGATCCATCGAATCCCTATCCAGAAGTATTGCTATCGACTTTTACTGGCGGCGCTCATTGCTGCAATGATACTCGCATCTTGACATCAGACGCCAGTGGGAAGTATTGGAGCGAGGTGAGGCTTGGTCTTTCAGACGGTGGAACTGACTTTGCTAGCGATCCTTTGAACCTTGGGAGGAATGTGATTGTTGGCAGAGACGATCGATTTCTTTACAGATTTGGTTCTTACGCCAATAGCTGGGCTCCTGCGCGCATTTGGCAACTCAATGGCTCAAAGTTTGTAGATGTTTCTCATCTTCCAGAGTACCGCCCAATTCATCGAAGATCTCTTGGCTACATGTCAAGTTGGTTTTCTCGGCGAAATCAAGATGAACCCAATGGTTTCTTGGCGGCTTACGTAGCAAATAAGTCACTTGTGGGGGAACTATTTGATGGGTGGGATCGGATGCTTTTGCGCTACGACCCAAATGAAAAATGGGGATTGACCGTATGTGCTGCCGGGTATGACGACAACGGTAGTTGTAAAGCCAAGGAACTTGTCTACGATTCATACCCTCAGGCACTTAGGGCCTTTTTGATTGACACCGGTTACTTGAGTGAGTCAAGGCGCTAGGTCCTGGTCTTTGAAATTTGACTTGCGCAGAAGTCAACGACAAGTCTTTCTTCGGCGCTGTATTTGATGGGCCTAAGCCAACCGCTATAGGGACTGTTGTATGGCTTGAGATTAAGCATGAGAGCAGTGCAGTCAACGGCAACGCCAGAAGGGGTAGGAGGTGTGAACTTGTACGTACTCTTGGGACTAGACCCGTTGCTTCTTGTTCCCCAGCGCACAACCAGGCCAGTCCGGCATTCCTCCTCTGAGAGGGCACCGCTGCGGCAGGCCTGCTGGTGAGCCGGCACAGCAAATGGAGAATTAGGGCCGCCACTTCGTATGCGGGCAGCTTCTGCGGGTTTGACGACCCCCTCTCTCACCAAAGATTCAAGGGTGGCATCAAAGCGGACCGGGGGCTTGGTCGACAACTGGGATGGATCTGGCCGCAATGGTTCGGGTGGGCCTGACCTAATAGGTGCGGGTTGAAAATTTGATGAACTGCTTTCTGGCATCTCAGGTTTTTCTGCAGGCCTTGTCAAAGTGAGCCAGCTCCTGGTTTTGTTGTCATAGTTCCAACCAGGCCAATAAACACGGATGGATCCATATTGGGGCCACATCTTTAGTTCTCTGTCTAGCTGCCATGCCCGAGAATCAGCTGCTCTTTTGGCTGCTGCTTCCTTTGCTTTCTGAAGCTCTATTGCCCTTGCTGCTTCCCGGTTTCGATAATCCTGCATCTGGTCAAGTAGTTGCTGCTTTGGATCTTGGCTTGTTGTGGAGGTGTCGGCGATAGGGTGAAGCTCTGACGAATACGCTGGTCCAAATCCTGATAGCGGAGAGGACAATATTAAGAATCCAACAAGTTGACGGTACGCGGATGGTTGTCGCTTCATCTTTGGCAACGTGTTGTTAATAATTAGGCGCCTATTTTGTGGCATTGCTATTCTCCTAAGCCCTTGTTGGTTTTTCTATTTGCAGATGACCTGCCAGCATCAGTGCGATCTTTTTGACTTTTTCTATCAGCCGCCCTCTTCGACTTGATAGCCACATTGCTCGATTGAGTCCTTGAATTTTTCTCTGGCGTAGTCGCTCATATTCATGCATCACCATATGTCGGAGCTCGTCGTCGACAGTGTTGTAAATGATGCCAGCTTCATCTCGGTACTCTTTGGCTAAAGCGCTGAGCTTTTCGTCCTCAAGTCCACGAAGGTGGTCTAGAAAGTTTCCGTAACTTTCAGGGGAGAGACACATGGCACAGCCAACTGCGCTCCAACTATATCGGATGGAAATAGGCGTTGGCTTTGTAGCAGGACTATTGGTCTGACTTTTTAGCTTCCTCTTGCATAGATTTACAATTTAATTGATTTCATTTTCGCGCCACCGATAAGCCAGGCTCCCCGCTAGGCCCAGGACAGCACTGGTCAGTACCAGGGGAATCCGAATCCAGCCGAGGGTGATAGCTGTAAAGCTTCCAACAGTAATCAGTCCTGATCCTGCTGCGAACATTGACCCGCAGATCAAGAGTATTTTGGCCCTCCCCTTCCAACTTTTTTTGTAGTCAGGGGGGATCAGGGCGTGCCAGCTTCCGTAGGCACCGAGGCAGCAGATCGCGTAGCCAAGTACTGAGACCAGAGCAATCCAGCCAGTAGCTAGGCATTGCTGTAGGCATTGGATCCCAATAGGCAACCAGGCTGCATTCAGGCAAATTGAGGTCGCGATCTTGATCCGGGCCATTTGCTTTTTCTTTCTCTCATGCCGATGCAGCAGCCAACTGAGATCAGGATCACTGCAGTACCCACCTGGTCCTACAACGGCCTCGCGACCATCTGCGTGTTGATATATGTGTTCGTAGCTCCATTCCTCATCTTCATAGTCGATGAATTGGATAATTTCCCAATCGCCAATCTTTGACCACATTGAATAATTGAGAGTTAAACGACTAGCTCTATGGAAGGACAAATGGTCTCGCTTGTTTAAATTGTATCAGTCGTCAGGGGGCTGCGCCGAGGCGTCACTACTAGTTCAAGTGATGCATTGTGCGGCACATTTTGGGTGACCTAGTATTCCTATATTTGTCGTCCTGTTGCAATTATTGCCTTCGATGCCGTGCTTCTGCGAACTCCTCCTATGTTCCTAACCATTAGATTCTGCTTCTCCTTTGCCTGTTAAAATGCATATGTCAAGATCAATTTTGTTTTTACCCTTTGGTTGGCTGCTTGTCATCTCTTTGAGGTGCTCGGCCTGGGCAGAGGTGGCACCGGATATCCATAAGCGCTGCGTTGTTGCCAAAGACTATGTGGGTTGTGTCAAGGCGATGACAGGAGATCTTGGTCAGCCATCTCGTGTCATTGTGCAGGAAGGTGCATCTTTGCCTGAAAGTAATAAATGTCCTGATGGTATGGCTTACCTGGGAGGGAGTACCTGCCGTGATGTTATTTGCGATGTTGGCTTCTTCGTTGGCCATGATCCACTTCTTGGCGGCAAGGATTGGTCTTGTTCTAGTGGTTATGTACTTAGGCTTGGGGAAGTAACCGCCAAGTCTTATTACGACAAGGATTGCCCTGCGATTAAATTTGAGGCTGGCTGAAGAAATACATGTAACCAGCCATATACACTGCAAAATGGTGGTTTAAACTCTGCCGGCGCTCTTCCTTTTAAGGATATAAAGAGTTGGTGAATTCTGTTGTCATACGGCCTGAGGGAGTCGATGGAGTTCTTATTGAAATTCATCAGGATGGTCCTTGGCCCACTTCCGCATCCGCAGCTCGTGCTGCCGCCAATTGGCCCGTCGGCTGATGATTAATCTGCGCAGCCTGCTGTAACGCTCATGCCTCGGGTTCCACAACCATCGCACCAGCCGTTTTAGTGAGCGAATCAAGGCTTTCATTGAGAGATGCCAAGGCGCTTCCTGGCTTCATTGCGGCGCCTCTTCTCCTCAGCCAAGGCGATCATTACTGGGCCGACGAGAAATGAAACCCCACCGGCTTGGTTGCTGCAGGCTTCCTTGTTGCCGCTGAATGCGCAGTAGGGGAAAGAGAGCATTACGGCGGCTATTGCTGAAGGTGGGCCCGCAAAAGGAAGTAGCAGCAACAACCAGCGCAGGCAGCTGAGGGGATTTGCTCGCAATGTCTCGACTGCATCCCGGTAGGGCTTCCGCCTTTGCCGACGCCGTCCCGCCCGCTGCTCTGCCTCGGTCTGAACCTTGGCAGGCTTTATCCCCAGGGAGCGGTAATGAGCAGCTTGGTTGAGGTTTGCCTCCCTAATGGCCTTGGCCTGAAGCCTGGCCCTCTCTTCTCTGTCTTCTTTGCTGATGGTGAGCTTGGCTGCTTCTGACTGAATGACCTGCTGCACATGCTCCACCTGTTCTGGGCGCAATGCGAAGTATTCGGTCTGCGGCAGGCGTACTGCCTTGAACATGCGGTGGAGACGGGTCTCCAGCTGTTGAGGGCCCCTGACGGTGGCAGTCATGACCTGGGTGGTCTTGCTACCAATTTCCAATTCCCTTGAACGCCGTTGCCAGTTCTGGGTGATGCCGATCTTGTACCCGCCAAGGAGGTTGTCCTTGATCAGATAGATGGTCCCTACTTGACCGGCCGCTGCAATGGTCATCCAGGATCAACTTGCTAGTTAGAGATAGGAGCTGCTGCCCTAGAGCGTGTGGGAATCCTATTAGCAGTCGCACGACACTTCATGTCTTCACTCACCACTGCTGCCATCCCCCAGGAACTCCAAAGGGATGCCCTGCTGACCCTGGAGCAGCTGACCACTGCCGTCACGGTTCTGGCGCTTCATGGCTCGCATTGCCCAGAGGACGCCCCAAGGGTCCGCGCGGTCTTTGATCAACTGGTGGAGGTGGCTCACTATGCAGAGACGGACTTGGCGATCTTTGACCTGCCTTGACCTCTTGCGTGGATGCGAATAGTACTGGTGTACTTAATTGTGTCCGATGCCTGCTGCTGACTCCGTTTCCGCCGAGGAGTGGGACTACCTGGATATCGATGTCCTGAAACCCGCCCGCTCCTCAAGGGTCTGCCTGACTTGCCAGCACTTTCGCTATGAGGTGGGCAGACACTGCGTAACCCTCCTGACCTGCCCCATTCACCAGGGACTCATTCCCCAGGGCGAGCACCTGACCCGGAGGTGTTCTCGTTGGGTGCCTAGGCGGGAGGTTGCGGTTGGCTGGCTACCTGAAGTGGCCTGAGGCTGAGAAGCGTTGGCTTCTCTTCAGCAAAACACTAAGCCAGCTTTACCCTGCAGCCCAATTACAATCGCAATGCCCGAGGACGATCTGACTTGAATAGACATAGCTTTTGCTCAGCCCTTGGACTCGCTGTCGCAATTCCATGCCTTTCGCTGGTCACCTTGTCCAACCCAGGATCCTCTCAAGGGTTGGGATTCTTTGCTAAAACCAGTAATCCAGAAAAATATATCCAGTCTATCCCATCAGACTGTGAGTACATTACAGAGTCAAATATTCTTGGTCCCAAGTCATTCTTTGTGATCCAACCTTGCCATCGCGGCGGAGGGGCTTGGCTTCATGAAGTTCCAAAATTCACGAGAATTGCCCCGGGCATTCTTTATATCCCTAAGCAGAGCTTAAGCAACGGGGAGGTTGCGCCGGGCTTCTGGTGCTCAAGCAGAGCAAAGAGAACTGGCATCACGAGGTCAATGAAATGCACCAGATCAGGGTGGCTCGAAGCTCGTCCTTTCCGTTGAAACAAAAATCTTTTATGGCCAGCGGATTATGGACAAGGAGACTTGCTTCGATATCAGCTGTTTTAAATCTCTCCACTATTAGCACTTCATTTGCGCAGTCTCTATCTCCACCCTTGCCTCCAATCCATTCATTTACGGATTGCAAATTTGATCCAAATCCTCAGCCCGAATTCCAAGAAATAGAGTCCTGCTTGCAGCGTGATTGGCAATTTCAATCTGTTTCGCTTTCAGCAGACGGAAATCCAAGTATCCGACATATAGCTTGGAAGCTATGGAGGGTCTCAACCCAAGAGCATACGCTATACCAGCTAGAGCAGTATGCATATAACTGCTCCACTGGGTTTATGATTAAACGCTCAGTCCGTAGCTATTTAGATCCAAATCAGGCTGATCTGCCTTTGAAGAAAGCGAATCCCGAGGCTTGGTCGAATACTTTGTTAGAACCCAAGAGTCGTAAAAAATATTGCCCTTAGTGATCGGTGAAGCGCATGGGTATGGGCTAGGCGAACAGAGCGATTTTGTTGAACTCCTAATGTTTATGAAGATGGGCCGATCAAGGCCAAATGCTCATAATAAGAGGCTTGTGACAGGCATAACGGGGCCAACTCTATATCCGAGATTCGGATTTCCTGATCTCAAAGGAGTAAGATGTGGGGATTCAGTCCACTCCCTCGTACTCAGCAACCAATGAAAGCAACTCTCGAAAAGGGCCGTCCCTTTTTTAATTACCAAAAAATTGAAGACCTTGAGGAAGAGCTTGTAAGCGCTATGTATGCCCAAGGGTCGCTGGAAGAGCAAATCGATTCATACAATCCACAAAGCTCGGCACCAAGCGTGCTGATCCAATCATTCATTGACAGCAAGAAAAAGGTTCATGTGATTGAGATGGAAATCAGGCGCTTGCGCTACTCGTTTTAGACCTTATTGAATCCTGGCATTCAGGATCTTGTGATTATTGATAAGTTGTGCGCTTGAGCCCTGGGAAAAGTGCCTTAATTTTTGCACTCTCCTTGAGCATCAAGCTTGCTGCCACGCCTGCCAACCTCTCTACTTCCTTTCTGAAGTCGTACCCATGGTGCATGTTCATGGCGTGCGCCGCTTCATGAATCAGGATTGCAAGAGATTCCGAACCCAAAGGTTCAAGCCAGAAGGCCTGTTCTTCTAGGGCTAATGTTAGTACGTTGTCGATATTCCAGTGGGCTGAGAATTTGGTTGAAGATCCACTACTCAGAGCAACCCTGCCAGTAACACGAGCTTGTGGCGTGGGACAAGAATAGACCAATTGCTGACAAAACCAGACAGCAAACGACAAGCAAGTCTCCACGTGCTTTTGCCCACCCCTCTGGATGATCCAGTTGGAACGTTCATCGCCAGTAATAAGCTTCTCTGAGACACTGAATCCAGATGCAATGGCTTCAGTGGTTTTCTCTTGCTCATCCTTGCGAACCACTTGCATTGCAGAAGGCACGTAGGCCTTGAACATTTCTCGGAAGCCGCCACTGGTCTGAGCCGTGTTCACGATTACGACACCTAGTTCGCGGGCATCCTCATCAAATTGGCGTTCACCCATCTTTGGAACAGAACGGGCAATGTTGGTGCCAAAGGCCTGGTCAATGATTTTGCGTTGAACAGCTTCCTCGCATTTGCGTCCAGCCGTGCCAACCCAATCCTCTTTGATTGTTTCTGGCTGCATTGAATCCAGCAAGGTGGGTAGGCAAGCGGTATGGAGCTTGAGGGGGTAGCCAGACTGGACAGCATCTCGGTTGGGATTCATCGGAACCCGCTGCTGTACATCGCAGTGGAAGCCCATGGTCCACTCAACTGGAGCTACTGGTATTCCCATTTCATAGATGGTTGGTGTTTCATCAGGCCCGGCGTGCACAAGCTGAACCGTGGTCCTCCTGTTGGGTTTCTTCCAGCTTTGGGTTGTGGTGTCGTAGATCTCGGTGGTGAGGCTGGAGGTGATCTCGTGGGCAATGGGTCTTGCGGCGATCACCGAACCATTGACTTCAAGATCGATCCGATAGGGGACAAGAAACCTCTTGAAGTAGTCGTCGAGCTGGTCGCAGACCTCAGCGGCCCAAGGCATCGACATTTTGACTTTGGTTCCACCAAAGGGCAGAAGCCGCCTGCTTTGCCTGCACACCCGTTCGCCGTTCTCTTGCAAGAACTCCAGCCTCTGGGATCCGCTGACCACACAGGCCTGATCGGCAATGCAGAGAGCTTCCTTGAAACCCCGCCCAAAACGGCCCCGCTTGAGATGGCTATCGGTTTTGTTGGTCAGGTAAACGACCCGTAGGTCCCCAAGGTTGTCGATACCAGAGCCGTTGTCCTCACAAACGACCTCAACCTTGCCGTGCGCAAAGAAGTAGCTGAGGCGGATTCGGCCTGACTGCTCATCGGCAAAGGAATCCAGCGAGTTTTGGACCAGCTCCTTGATGAGGTGTTCCGGGGGACGCGCTGCGTTCATCGACGCAAAGCCTTCCGTGCTGATCGAGAGCCAGCCTTGGGTGTCGGTGGTCATGGCTTCTCGCTGACCGGGCGAGCATCAAGCCGCTCAATCAGTTGCTGGAGGCGTAGATCTTGCTGTTGGAGCTGGCTTGTCAGCGATGCCCCAAGAACGCCCAAGGCAGCTAGCCATACAGCCGAGGTGATAGCTACGGCCTTCCAGGGGAAGCCCTGATCAAGGCTGGATTGTTCCTCGTCATCTGAGGTTTTCTTCTCTTTTTTGATCTTGGTGATCAGGACAGGCTCAACCTCAGGTTCCTCCAGGGTCAAGATCAATCGCAGCAAGGCTTCTGGGGTTGCAGGTACGAGGGCTCCACCTGTTTGCTCAATACCCATGGCTGCGGTTAGGGCAGCTCGGGATTGATCCAAGCCACCACCAACCCAGAACAGACCCCAAGCCTTCTTATGGCGGTGGAGCACAACCCAGCGCTCGGGCCTTCTGTCGTTGCGTACGAGTTGGCAAGCCTTCGCTAATGACCAGGTTCTGCCACTACTCACTGAGGGCTCAGAACTCAGCAGGAGCCTGCCTTCTGGGTCTTTGCTGTAACCCGTGGCGAGCTCAAGGGCAAAGACATCCACGATCTGGACCTTGACCCCCTTCTGGTCAGGGGTCCAAGTGGGGCTCATGAAGATCTGGGCTCCTCCAATCCTGTGGAGGCAGTTAGGGGTAAGGGTGTTATCGGGCACCTTGAATTCGTATTTTGAGGTCATTGTGATCCCTCAGGCCGGCATAGACAGGTCCTTCTGGGAATCAGTACATTTTTGATTACACTCAGGTTTTGCCACTTGTGGCTTGGCTAGATCGTTTTTCAGACTGTCGTTTCATTTTCTCAAGCTCTCTACATTTTAGACAGTTTCCCTTAAGATCTCGGAGGGATGCATGCCCGTACTTGCAGGCACTACCTGCATAATAGTTCAGGCCCCTTCGTCTTGCTTCCGATGGATTAATTGGTGGCATTCTATTTTCTACTCGGCCTTGCTCTTCCCTCGCTCTTTGCTGCTCTTTAAGTTCTTTTTCCTTCTTTCTCTTTGCTTGCTCACGGCCTTTTTTAATTTGTGGCGACTCACCCTTGGACTGTTGTCTAGCCTGCCATCTTCTAGTTTTAGCGGCGTCCCAGGAGATTAGATTGCCGTCCCTATCGTAATAAAAGCCAATCTTTTTTCTTAGTTTTCTTGCGGGGCATGAGACATAGAGCTCGTAATTAATTGAATACGCAGAGAGATGCGTGAGGGGGTATCCATTGCATCCGCAAATGCAGATTTTTTTGAAGACTTGTTTCTCAACATTCTTTGCTGCATAAGCGTGGGTCTCTGCGTCATGCCTCGTTCGCCTCGCCTGATCCGCCCACTCGGAGCTCTTGTGATTAGTGCGTGAACCACTCCCGGCTTGCCCCCTAGTGCTTTGATAAGTATTTTTAACAGGATTGCTGGTTAGATCATATGCTCTTCTTTTGTCAGTATTCCCCAAGACCTCCCATGCATTATTGATTCCTAAAATCTGAATGCCATCACCGCCTGCGTCGGGATGGTGCAACTTTGCTTTGGCACGATAGGCTCTCTTGATCTCGTCAAAAGATGCATTCCTTTGAACTCCTAGAATTCTATAGTGATCACTCATCTACGGACAATCTTTGATTTTTTAATGTATGCAAGGCTTATTAGTGCAATGAATATTCCGATCCCATAGGGTATCGTCACTATGCCTAGCGCTAGCCAGGCTAGGCCAACAGGGTTCCACTCCCAAATTGTGCTAAAGCGCTCTGGTGCGTATTCCTGTTCAAATCGAATTGGATTGCTGCAAATATTTTCGGCCATCCTGATCTGCATGTCTATAACCATTTGCTTGTTCATCGTTGAAGGTTTTTCGGTGTACCAGTTACCATTTTTGGATTTGCGACGACGATAAAGACCGTTCTGTCCTGTCTTCCATTTGCCAACAATCATCGCGTGGGTATTGCTGGCCCTGGAACTAACCCACTCCATCTTTCGAACGGCTTCATTCGGATCCAGTTGGAAGTATTCGCTGCCAGGCAATCGCTCTGCCGAGAAGATCTTATGGAGAATGCGTTCCCACTTCTTGTAATCTTCGCAGCTGATGGTTTTAACCAGCTGCGTCGCCGATCCCACCCTTAGGGCTCTTGCTCGGGATTCCCAATTGCTGGTCATGCCTATTTTGTATGTACTTGAGCCCTGATGCCGAATCAAATAAATAATGCCTGTCTCCTTGGCCACTTCCCGGAAATATAAGGGTGCTCAGCTTATCCCAGGGCAGTTTTCAATAGTCTTGGATATTCAACTTTCGCTATCACCTGTAATCAGGAATTCTTTAGGCATTGCCTTCCTTGCCCCACTTGGCCTGGTGCAGGCTGTGGCTTTGGTTTGCGCGGCGTCCGTTCGCTAATTCATCCACGACTACCTAAGAGCTCCCCTCTTTCAATACACCCCCATCATTCGCAACTGAGGCACCTTATTGCGAGTAGCCTCTGTCGCGGTGTTCGTTCAGCCAGTGCATCAGCCGATAGGCGGTAGCGGTCGACGTCTTCACGCCTGCTGTTCTGAGTGCTTCCTCTAGCCCTTTGGCTGTAAGTCTTTGTCCAGGAGCAAGCCGCCTGAGCACCCTTAGGGCGCCGCGTCGTTGTTTGGTTAGGCGTTCCCCCTTGGCGCGCATAGAGCGGCGTACGGCCCTAAGGGGTCTTGGTGGTCTCTTGGGCGTAAGGAGTCGACCTGGCGCTGGTAGCCCCAGCAGGTGGCGCTGAATGTCGCTGACGGCCATTGATCCCAGGCACCACTCGGCTTTCACTACATCAAGGACAGCGTCGATATCGGAGCGGCGTCCGCGGGTTTCTAGCTCTTGGCGGGCAAAGGCGATCCAGCCGCTGGGCCATTTGGTTCCAGGTGGCGGGAATGGCAGCCGGGGTGGAAATGGCCTGCTGTTGGCTTTCTCGGCGGGCGAGTTGTTCATGCCACTTGGCCGACCCAGATTGGCTGCTCCTCAGGTTTCGGTGTTGGCATCGGGGTCAGCGAAACGCGCTTGCGTTCGATGCGCCTTGAGTCGCCATGGCAGTCAACGAGGAGGAGATGTTCCCCCTTGTCGATGCGCCCTGAGGGTGAAGTCCAACCGTTCTTGCCATCGACGTAAACGGGGACGCCACTGGTGGGTGTGGTGGGTTTGTGACCAACCTCACTCCCCATAGGCATTTTTATGCTTTTTTCTTCTTCCTCTTCTCTCTCTCTCTTTTTTAAAGAACAACCCACCACACTCACCATAGACTCTTGAGATCCCTGCTCTAGCAGTGCATTTGGCTGTGGTGGGTTTTGCTGGTGGGTTTGGTCTGGTGGTGAGTTGAACTCACCAACCCCGGGCACATCAAGGGCTATGCCGATATGAGTGGCGAGTTTCTGGTGGGTTGGATGGTGGGTTTGGTAGTGAGTTCCGTGCTGATTTTTGGTGGGTTTGACCCAGGGGAGCTTCTTCAGTTCCCGCCCAAACTTGGTCGTAGAAACGGGGTGTTGGCCTTCGCCTTTCATCCACTCGCTGTAGAGCTTGTACAGGTCAGCAGCTCGGTGAGTGTTTGGTGTGACGATGGTGGAGAAGCGGATGACATGGTCACGCTCCAGGGTCCCCTCGATGGATGCTTCGCGAATAGCGGCGACTTGCCCGCGGTTGCGCAGGGCATCGTTCATCTCGTCTTCAGGCATTGACCAAGCCCACCAGAAAATCCCAGCGGCTTCATTGATGAGCTTGCGCTTGAGTTCTTCGTCTGGGTTGGCGACCGTCTTCTCAAAGCGGAAGGTGACGATCCGACGACCCATGCCTTCGATGCCCCCACCAGAAGCGCCAGGGGTGTCGTTGAAGAATCGCCAGATGACAACTCCAAGGCGCGCGTCGCCAATGTCCTTGTAGAGCTTCCTGACTTCGACCTTCTCGTTGCTGCTGATGCTGTTGAAGACACCCGGATCAGAGATGCGACCTGAGGCGTCAGGATCAAGCGCGATTCGCTTACCGATCAGGCCATGCAGGGCGTTGGCGTTGCCGAAGGAATGGGAGCGAATGAGGCCAACACCAGCGCTACCACCACAGATGGCATGAAGCACTTCGGAGAGTGTTCCCTTGCCGGCCCTCTTTGGCCCGTGAACATCGAACACCAGTTCGTGTCTGAACGGTTCATCGGTGGGCTTGGGAACAAGCGACCAGCGGATTGCAGCACGCAGTAAGCGGATGAGGTCATCAGCTCCCAGGGTCTGTTGGATGAATTCTTTCCAGACCTTGCACTTCGCCCCAGCGTCGTAAGCGAAAGGGAAGCAGAAGGTCAGGTGGTCGTTGCGGTTATGGCCAGCGGTAAATGCCCCATTGCGAACGGTCCCATTAGCGAAGGCCATCAGCCCTGCGACGTCCCATTGATCGACTTCCAGGCGGGCTAGGACTTCAGAGACGATCGAGTCGATAACTGAATTACCGCGGTGACGCCAGCCCATGTGATCCATCCACAGGTGGATGGGGCGCCTGACGGCATCTCGATCTTTACCCGGTACAGCTGTCCAGTGGGAGTCGTCGAAGCGATAGAGACCGTGGTTGGGCCGAATGGCGTAGGTGCCATCAAAGATGGTCCAGGCGGTCAGTGCTTTGTAGTGAGACTCGGTCGGCTCTGGCGACCACATGACGGGAGTATTTTTGTTCTTCCAGGTGATGGCAGGGCGAGCTATGTCCTCTATTGCGCGATAGGCGTCAGCACCGTGGCGGCAGATGAAGTCATCGGCGCCGTTCTTGTCTCCGTTCAGCTCGCATGGCAAAAGCACAACCGAGACGGACGCGCCCTTGTCGGATAGGCGCCTGACCAAGCGGTGGAGAGCTTCGCGGACGGTGTCTTTGACGGTGACATCGCTGTCAAAAACCAAAAGCACCTGGCGCCCAGACCAGTCGATGTCGGCGAGTTCAGGGATCAGCTCTTGGTGCCCAACACGCTTATCCGTCCAGGCATCAACGCCCGACAGGCCGATGGTGGCGAAGCCATGGTGATTTAGGCAGTCGGCTTTTTTCTCGCCTTCTGTGATGCGGAGGAGTTTGCCCTTGCCAAGAGCACCCTTGGGCATCAGCGGGGAGAAGTAGGGGCGGCAGCCACCTCCCTTTGGCGAGAGATACTTTGGGGGCTTTTCGCCTTTGAGCTGATCGGGGTCGGGTTTAAGGCGAAAGAAGGGTTTGCCGTCATGGATGAAGGGTTCGCCTTCGGGGTCGTTCATCGGGACAACCCAGCCGCTTAAGGGGTAGCCCGTTAGCTCTTGGCTTTCCTCAGCGGTGACGACGCGGTAGAGAAGGCGGTAGTGAATTTCCGGCGGCAGTCCTGAGGCGATCAGCTCTTGGGAGGGGAAGGTTGAGAGGGACATGAAGCCTGTCTCTTGGATGCGAGGTCCGGCCCTGAACCGGGGAAAGGGAATACGTGTTCTTCGTTGGATCGGTGGTGTGCGTTTGTGGTTGGGGTTCAGGCCCAATCAATGACCCGCAGCATTGCTTTGCAGTTGGCAGACATTGCAGGAAGCAGCCATCAGATTTGTCCTGCAACGGCTATCGCTGGCACGTGCTCGTCGAGCCACTTGCGGACAGCCCAGCGAACTTCGGCTGCGGCGCTTCTCTCGTGACTGGCGGCTAACAAAAGGAGCCGGTCGTGGTCGTCTGCTGACAGGGCTAACTGAGTCGAAATGACTTGCCGGCCGGCCGCCTTGCTTGTATGTGACATGTAGTTAAACCGTTTCAGCCGCCCACCAGAACGACGAAACCATGCTGGTGTTTGAGTCCCACCTGCTAGCCGAGCACTTCACCTCTGAAATCAATCGGCTCTGGAAAGGCGCTGAGCTCGGCATCACCGAGCGGCTGCAACGCAAGCAGGCGCGACAGCAGGTGAGCTGCGGCAGCGGGGTGCAAAGGGGATAAGCGGGAAAAAGCGGTGACTGCCAGGAAAGATGACGTCTCTGCTGCTGATCAGGCAGCCATGGCAAATGTAGCTGGTTGATGTTCGATTTCCGGGGGTGGTGGATTGATCCAGACCACTTCCGGTTGACGCCAGCAAC
>NZ_JAGQCP010000080.1:0-7342 GCF_024346255.1 Cyanobium sp. BA5m-10
CGGATGATCTCGGTCCAGCTGACCTCGCAACGGCTGCGGAGCTCCACCCGGCTGCCGATGGCCTCGAGCACCACGTCGCCAGAGTGGAGCACGTTGCTCTGGTCACGGTGGTAGAGCGCTAAGGAGCCGAAGGCCCGCTCCACGATCATCTGGCCAAGCCGCACCGTGCTGGCCTTGAGGGCTATGTCGGTGACCCGGTGCACAGCCATGCCCGGCGACACCTCCAGCCACAAGCAGGCGTCACCAGGAATGGGCAGGAAGCCTTGGCTAACCGTACCCATATAGGCAGCTAGCTGGGGCTGCAGCGAATCAAGAAATACGTATGTGCGCAGCTCAATCGACTGCACATGGCTGGATTGGCGTGCCAGCCGGGAGCCCTCGCTGTCGGTGGTAATCACACAACTGGCGCCTGAGCTGTCGCTGCCCACCCGGGTGCCAGTGATCTGGGTGCCGCCACTTGAGCTTGAGCCAAGCGCCATCTCCCGACGCCGGCGCAGCGCCAGTTCGTCTCGGGAGGGAAGGCGGGATGGCAAGGGGAAATCCTTCGAACAGCTAGCCCTCACATCGGCATTGCTGCGGCTGGATCTTAACCCTGAAGCCCCCTGCCCCTTGCCCATCGCGGCTGAGCCGGTACCGTCCGGCCAACGTTCAGGGGACGTCCATGGCCACCCGCCGCACCGCTTCTAGCTCCACTCGCAGCCAGGCTGCCCAGGCAGAACCCATGCCCGCTGGAGACAGTGTCAACAGTGCTCCGATGCCTGAATGGATGGCCCAGGCAGCAGCCCAGGGAGTCAAGCCGGAGCAAGCACTGGCTTTCATCGGTATGGGATTGATGCAGAAGATGGCCGGTTCGGCCCACGACCTGCCCTGGCTTTGGTCTGAGGCCGAAGACGGTGGCCAGGCCGATCTGGCTGCTTTGCGGCAACGCCTCGAGCTCACCCAGCTGGCCGTCCAGACCGGGGCACCCCTCAGCACTTCCGAGGTGAGTCAGCTGCTTGGTGCCCGCCCCACCAGTGAAACGGTTGAGAGAGGCGGACTCAAGGCCCGCCGCCTTAGCCGCAACGTCTGGAAATTGAGCCTCGCTGAAGAAGCATCCAGCCGCAGCGACGATGCCTTCCGCCGCCGCTTTTAGGCCGGCGTCAGCCCCACCAACTTCATTGATTCCTCCCACAAGGTCTGCGCCGTTTCGGGGTTACTGGCCTTGTCGGAGAGCTCCTGACTGAATTGCCGTCCCCCTTTGGTTTGGCGGTTGCCCCAGCTCCAGTGCACACCCGAGGCGGAAAAATCTGGATCGGCCACCACCTGGCCAACCCGATCTCCTGCCAATGCCTGGCTTACATATCCGCCGGTGATATTTTTCTGGAACCAAGGGAAAATAGTCTGAAACGCCCGCGGCGTGCTGCGGAAAAGGGGCGAGTCGGCAACGCAGCCTGGGTATAGCGAGCTGAAAACGATGCCGGTGCTTTCGTGCAGACGACGATGCAGCTCCTGGGTCGTGATCATGTTGCAAAGCTTGCTGTCTTTGTAGGCCTTGCCAGGTTTGAAGGCCTTGCCGTTGGCCATGGAGATAGGGGCTTTAAATCCGGCCTTGAAGCCGGCACAGTCGCCCAAGTCAGCTGGAGCTGGGATCGGAATCTTGCCGCCCAGTTCCTTGGAGTTGGCCGTCACGGTGCCAAGAATCACCACCCGCCGCGAGGGGTGGCTTGAGCGCTGCAAGTCGCCCAGCAGTAGCTGAATCAGTAAAAAGTGCCCCAGGTGATTGGTGGCCATCGATATTTCGTAGCCCTGCGGGGAGCGCTCGGGCTGCTTTAGCCGCGGTTTGTAGACAGCCGCATTGATCACCAGGGCATCCAAGGGGCGTCCCAGGGACGCCACCAAAGTTTCGACTCCCACCCGAACGCTGTCGAGATCGCCGAGGTCAAAACGCAGATGACTAAGCTGTTCTGCAGGAATCCCCAGGCTGGCTGCGGCAGCAGCGGCTTTGACGGGATCACGGTTGGCCGTCACCACATGCCAGCCGCGTTTAGCAAGGGCACTTGCGGCATTGAGGCCCACCCCTGAGGTGGTGCCGGTGATCAAAACCGTTCCGGCGGCTGCTGTTGCGGCCATTAAGTGAATTGCGAGAAGGGCCCCAACCTACGGGGTGGCCTGCTGCCAAACCACCCGCAGGCGATTGGGGGCAATCCACTGATTTTGCTCGCGGATCAGCCGCTGCTCCCCTTCCACCATGAACAGATGGTCAAAGCGTTGGCGTGCTTTGGAGAGTTTGGCCCGTTCAAGGCCGAGCACCGCTGAGAGCTCACCCTGGCGCTCCATCCGCTCCTGATAAGCGGTGGCAAGTCGTACCAGGCTGACGCCAGCGACCACAACAAGGCCAACCTTGAGAACCAGTCCGATCACGCTGCAGAGCAATTCTTGCCGCTCACTTGAGAGGGCTTGCAGTGCGGCTGCTTCACCGCCAGTAATTATCTGGGGATCAGGCTGGGACGCCGGATTGGGGAGCGACGCAGGCTTGCGGAGGGAAGAAGGCCTGGAATCCGTACCAGAAAGCGGCTTTCTTTCTCGCCGCAAGGGCAGATTTTGCCTGGCCTGATAACTGGATAGCTGGAGAGGCGGCATGGGGGCAACGAGGGATCAAACCCCGCTGGGGCCTAGACGCTTTTAGCTAGCCAGGTGCAACTTGCCAAGGTGTAAGGCTTGCCAAGGAGCAATGGCCAGCTTCTCAGGCTTTGTAAAGGCTGAAGCAGAGGCGAACGGCCAGCACGCCCGCATGGGCGGCCACCACCAGGGCAATCAGCACTTCGGCCTGGCTGAGAGTGGAAACCATGGGAGGGCAGCAAGCAACTGGATTCGCCCCATTCTTTGCCCTTAGGTGGCTACGGTCCAGCTTGTCCCGCCCTGCTGTCACAGCTCTTGATGGCCCCTGTGGAGATTTCCGAGAGCCAGATCCGCCAGTTGGATCTTGCAGCTCTCAAGCCCTGGTTCAGCCTTAGCCCTGATGCCCTTGTCCAGCAGGCTGGTTCCCTGGAGCTTCACTTCAATTGGCCCCGTGCCGACGACGACCCCCGGGAGCTGTCGGAAATTGCCGAGTTGCGGCTTTGGTCCCTGCGGGCCGATGCGGAAGCTCCCTGGCTGCCCCTGCTGCTGGAGCGTGGCGGCGGCCAACTCACCCGCCACGTGGCGATGGTGCTGCCCCACCAATTCAGCCGCACGGAGGGCATCCGTTTTGCCCCCGAGTCCCTGGAGCTTTGGATCACCCACAGGCTTTTCAGCCTTGACGCCTGGGCGCGCCTGCACGGTTTGAGTTGCCGTCAGGGCTTAGCCCAGATGGCTGCGGTTCTTGGCTACGAGCTAGACGGAGGCTTCTGGGCGCCACTTTCAGCCGGGGCGGCTCAGTAGTAGTGCCAGGGACCTGCGACCGCTGTCGAGCGCAAGTATGAAAGTTAAAGCCCGCAGTAGCCACGTCAGCTGACCGTCGCTGACCCGATCCAGCCTGGCGGCCGACCAGTGGGCGGCAGCAGCTGCTGTGCCTCCTAGGAGCATCCCAATCGGCAGCAGTGCTCGGCCATCCAGCAGGAAGGTGGTTGAGGCGACTGAGGCTGAGGTGAGCACCGCCAGGGTGCTGAAGCGGATTGCCAGGTGAATTGGCACCTGCATCAGCTGCACCATCAAGGGAACCATCACCAGGCCACCGCCGAGACCGAGCAATCCGGTGGCCATGCCTGCGACCATGCCGGTGGCTGTCAAACCCGCCAGCTTCAAGCTGGCGGTATCGATAGCAGCCTGCGCCGACGGGGGGCGAAAGCTCAAGGCCAGTCCTCCATACATCAACGCCTGCATTGCGAGCAACATCCAGCCATGGAGCACCAGCCCAACCTGGCTGAACAGGCCTGCACCGAGGCCTGCACCCAGCACAATCGCCAAGCCCCCGCGCCAGGGAAGGCTGCGGTTGCGCAGGTGGGCCCAGGTGCCACCCAGGGTGGTGGGCACGATCGCCAGGGTGCTGGTGGCCAGGGCCTGGTGCGGATCAAGTCCGGCTAGCAGCAATAGGGGGGAAAACACCAGCCCACCGCCGATGCCCAGCACTCCCGACAGCAGACCCGCCAGCAGGCCAAGGGGCAGATAGGGCAACAGGCTCCACAACATCCGGGCAACCTTGCGGAATGGATCACTCTCCAGCATCTCCCCTCCCAGCCATGCGGCTGCTGCCCAGCAGCTGCCATCCGGGAGCCAGGCAGATGGCGATAGACAGCCTGCTGCTGGACCAAAGGGCACCGGCCTTTCGGCTCTACTCCTGGCAGCACCCCACCCTGTCGCTGGGGTTTCACCAGCGCTGCATAGAACCCCATTGGCAGGCGCTGGCAGCGGCGGGGGTGATCGATTTGGTGCGGCGACCAAGTGGCGGCCGTGCCGTGCTCCACGCCGGAGAGCTCACCTACGCCCTGGTGTGGCCTGATCCCCCCCTATCGCGTCAGGAGACGTACGGCAGCGCTTGCGCCTGGCTTGTGAATTGCTTTGCCGGATTGGGACTGCCATTGCAGGCAGGCCGCCAGGCCGCCAGCCCACAACCCAGCAGCTGCTTTGCCACCAGTACGGGTGCGGATCTAGGGCACGCCAGCGGCGTCAAACGGGTTGGCAGCGCCCAGCTCTGGCGCCGCGGCTGCCTGCTGCAGCACGGCTCGATTCTTTTGGAGCCACCCGCCGACTTATGGAAGCTTGTGTTTGGCGGGCCGCCACCCCAATTGCCAGTTCTGCCCATAGACCGCACTGAGCTGGAGCTGCGTTTGATCCAAGCGGCCAAGGCTGAGCTGCCTGCGGCGGCGGCCGGTAACAGGACCATTCCCCTCAGCAGCGAGGAATGGGAACAGATTGCAGCGACCGAGGCCAGTTACGGGCTGACGTTGGCTGGCCCCTCCTCGCTTGCTTCACCAGAGGCCACCATGGAGCGCACCACCTGGGCTAAGGCCAGGCCAAGTGGATAGGTGCCTTGGCGACGGGCGGCCTCAAGGATGGGAGCGGGCAGGCGCAGGCCCAACTTGGCAAGCACCGCCTCGCCGAGCTCGGGGCGTTCGATGGTGCCGCAGGGGAGGCCGGCTGGGCTTAGCACCAGCAGTCGGTTGCGGCCGCTGTCCTCGAGTTGCTGCACCGCTTGCCACAGCGGTGCCGACTCCCGGATGGAGGGCAGGCTCGAGAGGGGCTGGATGTGGTCGCCGATGCTGTCCGTATCCCAACGCTGCACTGGCAGTTGTTGCAGGGGCTTGTCGTCGATGAAGCCCTGCCAGCGGCCGCGATCGCAGACCAGCAGCCAGTCGCCTTGGTCGACCTCGCTGGCTTGGGAGACACGCATCTGGCTCAGTTCCCGTAACCGACCTGCCGCCTCAAGCACCCGAAATCGCCGCCCAGCCGCATCCCGTACTTTTAGTTCGTTGAGGGTTTGCTGTAAGGCGAGCATTTGGCGCTGATTGCGCGAGGCCCCAAGTCCAAACCAGCCCAGCAGCATCAACCAGGCGCCGCTGAGGCCCCCTCCGCGCAGCAGCACCACGGTGCCCATGCCAATGGCAAGCAGGGAAAGGAAGCGCCCACAGCTGTTGGCAACCTCCACGCCGCGCCGCTGGCTACCGCTGGCTTGCCACACCAGGGCCTTCACAATCAAGCCCCCATCTAGCGGTAGGCCTGGCAGCAGGTTGAACAGGGCCAGCACCATGTTGAGGGTGCCCAGTTCTGAAACCATGGCGCCCAGCAGGGGGGAGAGATGGGCGGCTGGATGGGTCGCGGCCAGCAGGCCCACGCCCAGTACCAGGCTCACGGCAGGGCCAGCCGCTGCCACCAGCAGGGCGCCCCGGGCGGTGCTGCACTCGCGCTCCACGCTGGCCACGCCGCCGAGCAGGAACAAGGTGATGCTGCGCACCTCAACCCCCTGGGCCAGGGCCACCAGGGAGTGGCCCAATTCGTGTAGGAGCACCGAAACGAACAGCAACATTGCCGTAACCAGCCCCAGGCCCCAGAGCACCGGGGCACTCATCGGATCTTTGAGGGTGAGGCTGTATTGCTGTTGGAAGGCCGCGGTGGCAAGCACCAAGATCACAAACCAACTGGGGTGGATCCGTAGGGGGATGCCCCGAATTTTGAAAATTTGCCAGCCTTCTCCCACTGCCCTCTGTATTGGTGTCTGCTCCTCGTGCTGGTCAAGCCAGTTGAAGAGCAGCAGGACTCTGATCCTAGAAAGGGGCGACAGCCTTTGCCCTCGCCATGGCATCCCCCCTGCTGAAGATCTGTGGGTTGCGGGAACCGGACCAGGCCGCAGAGGTGGCTCAACTGGGGGTGGATGCGATCGGCGTGATCGGCGTGCCGGGCTCGCCTCGCTTCCTTGATGCTGAACACCGGCCGGCGCTTTTTGGGGCGATGCGGGCCGCGGCGCCTGGCTGCCGCGGTGTGCTGGTGGTGGCCGATCCGCTCGAGCAGCAGTGGGCCCAACTAGAGCTGGGACAGGGTCATGCTGTGGTGCAGTTGCACGGCTCAGAAACACCCCAGCTCTGCGGCCAGCTGCGCTCCCGCTTGGGCTGTGAGATCTGGAAAGCCCTGAGGATTCGCAGGCCGGAAGATCTGCAGCGGGCCTTTGACTACTCCCTGGTGGTGGATGCCTTACTTCTCGATGCCTGGGTGCCCGAACAGTTGGGCGGTACCGGCCACCGCATTCCGATTGAGTGGCTGCAGGGTTTTACGCCAGTTCTTCCCTGGTGGCTCGCGGGGGGCATTAGGGCCGACCGGGTGCCGGGAGTGCTGAGCCAGCTGCGCCCCACAGGCCTAGATGCCTCCAGCGGCGTGGAGCGAAGCCCAGGCAATAAGGATCTCGATCAGGTTGCAGCACTAGTGGCTGCGGTACGGGTTGCTGGCCTCGCTGGGCCTTCCCAGTCAAGATCGGTGGGTCTTGCCCCTTCTTGATGGGTTTGTTTCGTACATCTACGCTTCTTCGTCCATCCCTCTGGGCCCTGGCGTTGACCATTGGCTCGGGTTTAGGACTAGGCCCGCTGGCACCGGTACGGGCCCAGGACCTAGTGGGCTGCCAGCTGGTGGATGGCCAGCTTTCCTGCATACCAGGGGTGAGTGCCGACCCCCAGTCCCAGATCCGTGCCCTGCGCCAGCAGATCAATACGGATCTGCAACAGGAGAGTGCTGTTCAGCAGCAAATCGATGGTTTGCAGCAGCTGGTGCTCCAGGGTGAAGCCGTGCAGGGGGCAGTACTACAGGCCACGGCCGTAGCCGACGTTTTGGCCGCATTGCCACCCTCAGCGTTTCACTGGTACCGGCGTAGCCCTGGTGCCAACCAGTGGCTGCTGATTGA